>WLTJ01000210.1 GCA_009705435.1 Actinomycetota bacterium
AATGCTTCGATTACTGGCGTGTTTCTCGGCATTGAAATGGCTTTCAACCCTCAACGAACTCATCCACTCATCGGATCACTTCTGCAACGAATTGCTGATCAAAAACTTTCTGTGGTCCTCGACAAAAAGTTTCCTCTATCGCAAGCCTCCGAGGCGCACCGCTATATCGAGAGTCGACAGGCCTTCGGCCGCGTACTACTCATTCCGTAAACGATCAATACGGCAAGGTGTAAGTGTTTTCAAATTCGTCTTGCACCACGGTTGCGGGATGATCGGTGGTATCTACGACCAACTCAGCGTCCAAGATGCGGCTCCGAAATGTCCAACCAGTCGGCAGGTCTAGTCGATTAGCGAGGTCGCTCAAGTTATCCAAATTCAACGTGGGGTCAACGCCCACACAGTAAGCCTGCATGACATATGCCTTGCCCTGAGGATTGATTAACTCGTAGACAACAGAGCCTGCGTCAAAGAAAAAGACTGCCCCACGATTGACATAACGTTCTTCGTACGGAACTGTGGCTGGTTTATCACCCAGATCAACGGTAGCGATGCGACGCATCATTAAACCATTGAAGTCACGCATCACGGGTTCAACGAAAGCAACTTTTGTGCCAAGACCATCAAGCACCCAATAACGGGGACCATTCAACTTCACCGCCAGAGCACTCATCTCACTAGCAATCGCTGCAGCGTCAAGTGTCTTCCAGAGTTCGTCCGGACAGTCATTGATCATCTGTGTGCCGTAGACCTCGGCTTCAAGTTTATTGTCTCGAGCGAATACCGCTAGAACTTCGCCGTAACGCACATTGCGCATATTGTCGATGAGTCGCTGCGGTGCAGATGTAGACATGTACGTTCCTTCTCGGAGATGGTCCTAAGCGAAAAAAACTTCGTCACGATTAGGTTGGCGGACCATATTGTAATAGTCGGCGGTTTCCCATGGCGCATTAACTTGCATACGCCCGGACTCGCTGAGGTAATAATTCTTGACCGAACTGGTATCGGTCAACATTAAAAGCCCTGCCGCTTTCTCATCTAAGGCCTCGTTATATTTTACGAAAGCCTCATGTGTCACTTCCACAGTGCCGACATCTTCCTGGATCATCGTCATCAGACATTGAGCGACAAAACTTGCCCACATCTGATACCAGGCCGGCAGAGCGACCCCGCCAGAAATAGGTTGCGAATTGGGTCCATACAACATGAACAAATTAGGAAAGTCGGGGACCATCATGCCGACATAGGCGCGTGGATCCTGCGCCGCCCAGCGCTCATGCAAATTCACGCCACCCCGACCGATGTATTCAGCGGGCCACAAGTACTTGACAATTTCAAATCCTGTGGCAGTGACGATGATGTCAACTTCACGGAACTCCCCATCGCTGGTTTCAATTCCATTTTCGGTCACCCGCACAATATCTTGCGTGATGAGTTCTGCGTTCTCTCGCGTTAAAGCCTTGTACCATCCGTTGTCAACGACCGGGCGACGCACCATCGGTGCATAATCGGGTATCAATTTATCAATCAGATCTTGACGCCCTCCCACTTGATCCGTGATGTAACTAATCAGAAACTGCCGCACCGTATCGCTTTGTTTGGTGATTTGCCCACCCTGCTTTTGCCACTCTGTATCGACTATCAAATAATCCTTGTGAAAGTTAAATAAGTGCATGATTGATGTGTAGCGACACCAATTCCAATACCCCGGCATATTGCTGGTGAGCCAATGAATCTCTGGCTCAACCTCTTTGCCATATTTATCTCGCGGACTGATCCACTGGGGTGTGCGCTGATACATGTAGATTTTTTCAGCCTTTTCCGCGACAGGCGCTAGTAACTGAACTCCTGTTGAACCATTGCCAAGGATGGCTACTTTCTTGCCTCTGAGGTCAAGGTCCGTCGGCCATTGTGTTGGGTGGATGATGAGACCCTTGAAATCATCAGACCCAGGAATATCAGGGTTCTTAGGATTAGCGAAAAGACCAGCGGCACTCACTATGGCATTGACCTCAGTATGTACGGTGTCACCGTCGGGACCAGTAAAGGACAACTCCCACCGTGAACTTTTTTCATCAAAGCGAGCTTCTTTGAGATCGTGCTCAAAGCGAATGTTGGGGGTGATGCCGTACTTCTCAGCAATGAATTCGAGATACGAACGTACATCGGCGCCCCGTGCGAAATATTCTCTCCACGGATAATTTCGTTCGAAACAGAATTCATAGGAAGCACTGAGTGTGTCAACTCGGACATCGGGATACTTGTTAACACTCCATGTGCCACCAATTTCATGACGCCGTTCATACATCGTGTAGGCGATTCCAAGGTGACCGAGTTGGACAGCGGTAGCGATGCCATTAAAACCACCACCGATGATGGCAACATGAAAATCTTGGGGAATTTGGTGCTTGCCTTCTGGCCAAAAAGCAAAGAAAGGAAGCTCCTCAAAGGCGATCACTTCGCGGTGTAACTCAAACTCCGCATCACTCGGATCTGCCCCAAGTGCCATGGCCATCAATTTCTTGATCTCTTCGTCGGGAGGCTTACGCAAGGCGAACGAATCAAGACTGCTGTCAAGGAGAGTGACCAACAGTTCTTTCAACTTCTCTTTCTGCAGGGCGTCTAATTGATTAACAGCTCCGAAAGTGGTGAGCTCTTCATTACCACAAGCCTGATAAACCGCGACTCGCAGAGCCGCCAGATCCGAAGCTTCAACTGCCCGCCGAATGAATTCACGCTCAACTTTTTTCAAGATCGCCCCGCTTCAAGAAAACGCTCTAACTTGCCAAACAATAGGTCATCTCGCCACACTTCTCGGTACTTGGGCACTCAGCTGCCTTGCTTAAAGGTCCCCACTATCGAGTCTTGCGAGAATGACACGTGCCGTCTCACGTACTTCGTCGCTGTCAGAGAGTTGTTGCCCTGCGCGAACCTGACGAGCCACACGTGGGTTTTTTACAAACACCTCAGCATGGCGCAAGAAAAAATCCCAATACAACACCGTGAAAGGACAGGCATCTTCACCCACTCGCTTCTTACGGTCAAAGACGCATCCTTTGCAGTGGTCGCTCATCCGGTCGATGTAAGCCCCACCACTGGCATAAGGCTTTGTCGCCAACATTCCCCCATCGGCAAATTGCGACATTCCAATGACATTAGGGACCATGACCCATTCGGCCGCATCGATAAAACTATTCCACATCCACGTCGTGAATTGTTGCGGGTTGACACCAGAGATGAGGGCAAAGTTTCCCAGCACCATCAAGCGTTCAATATGGTGCGCGTACGCCCGATCATGCACATGCTCAAGAGCAGACTGCATGCATCGCATAGGCGTCGGTTTGCTGCGGGTAAACAGTGGCGGTAAGGGCCTTGTTGCCTGCAGCGCGTTGAGGTCTTTGTACTCAGGCATCCAACGCCAGTAACAATTCCACATGAATTCGCGCCAGCCAATGACCTGGCGAGTGAATCCTTCAGCACTGTTAATGGGGACTTTGCCACTTCGAAATGCTTCTTGCACCGCATCCACTACTTCGCCTGGGAGCAAAAGACCAATATTCAGATACGGCGACAACAATGAATGAGCCAAGTGCCAATTCGATTGCAGCATGGCGTCCTCATGTTCACCAAACATCGGCAGAAGTTCTTTGACGAAAAAATCTAATCTTTCAAGCGCCCCACTGCGATTCGTCGCCCAAGTACCATCCGGTACTGCCCCCCACGTTGTCTCAGATACATCACGCATCACCTCAGCATCAATCTCATCTAATTGCGCATAGACAGGCTGCGGCCACCGGTCATG
>WLTJ01000211.1 GCA_009705435.1 Actinomycetota bacterium
CACGATTGGTCGTTTGTGCGAAGGTCAGATTGAAGAACTGCGTCACACATATAACGTCGCTCGTCCACTAGAAAGTTATCTGTCATCCATTAGTGGAAAGACTGCTTCTCTATATTCCACGGCGGCACGCATCGGTGGTTTGGTTTCTAAGTTTGATCGTGGATTAGTTAATGCTTTGACTGCTTACGGTGAAGCGTTCGGTATGGTCTTCCAGATTGTGGATGACGTACTTGATTTGTCGGCAACCGACGCGCAACTAGGAAAACCATCTGGTCATGACATGGTTGAAGGTGTGTACACCTTGCCGGTGTTGTACACGCTGGCAAACGGCGGAGTCCCCGCCAGCGAGTTGGCTGATGTTCTTGGTAAGCCGTTGAATGTTGCTGAGCGCGATAAGGCATTGTCGATCGTGCGCTCAAATGGTGGCATTGAAGCGGCGATTGAGTTAGCAGAGATGTATGTCGAGGCTGCCGAAGAGGCGTGTCAAGATTTACCAAATACGGCTGCAACTGTGGCTTTGCGCTTCGCTCCGAACGCGCTTCTCGCTTCCGTCCGCTAAAACGTTTGAGTGAGGTAGTTGGCGGCGGCTAGACCCGAGAGCACCGCACCCTCAACTTTGGGTCCTGCGAAAGCATCACCTGCAAATACCAGTGAGCCAACGGCGAAGTATGACTCGGGCCAGATTTTACGCGGTGTCGCAAAGCGCCACTTCTTATATTCACTGACCAAAATGTTTGCCGATCCCAAATACCGTTGCGCAGCCTGCGTGAGAATCGCCTGCCCCTCATCAAGCGAGTCATCCCAGTGAGCCAAACTCCAAGCCGGGTTAGCGTGAAATGTCACCGCTGGAATAGCGGAAATTCCTTTGGCCTCATTGTCGCCGATCCACGAGAAAACATCGTCGGGATTTTGTAGTCCCCCTGGTGCAGGAATCGCTGATGGACCATCCAAGACAGCCAATAATCCAATGGTGCGATCGTAATCGGTCATCAACAATTCGGGAGGCAATTCAATGCCGGTGCTGACCGTAATGGAATACGACTGTGGAAGTGGACAGGTCATCACCACCGCATCACAATCAATACGCGAATTGTCATCGATGATAACAGTCCATTGCTGAGTGTCAGATGAACAGGGTTTGACAGCAAAAACCAATGTTGAGGTACGAACATCGATCCCGTGCGCCAAATGTTTTGTCAAAGCAGTCATGCCGTTGTTCACCACATAACGTGAGTGACCATCGTCGCTGCCGAATCCTCGACACCATTCCCTGACTACATCGTCGCTGATCCATTGCGTAACGAGAGATGTGAATGTTTCATCTCGGGCTGTGAAAAACTGAGCCCCATGATCAAAAGTGGCGATTGATCCATCAGTTGATGTGATTCGCCGCGTGGCCATACGTCCACCGAGACCACGACCTTTATCTAACACAACGACTTCATGTCCAGCATCTTGCAAGGCACGGGCCGCACTCAGTCCACTCAAACCTGCACCCACGACGACAACTTGACTCATGCTGTAGAGCGTAGGTGACAATCAGTATGTAGGCTCAGCCGAGACCGCGAGCATCTTGTTTGAGAGCCGTGTCAATGCTCAGGGCCGCGGCAACGACGAGCGAAATCAGTGGTTGTTCTAATGGTCGATGAATATTCAAAACATAGTTGTCGGCAGTCGTGAATAAGGTTTTTGCAATGCCCTCAAATTTTTTGGTGATGCGCGCGACTTCAGTTCCGGAAGCATCTTCAATACGGAAATCCCAAGCCCGCCAGTTCTCACCCTTGATAGCGCCGATCTGCTGCTGACCAACTTGCAAGGAAAAGTTAATTTTTCCGATCATATTCTCTTGAACGATCCGACCGACCTCGCGATCAGTGCCGTCGCTGACGATCACAGTGCTTTTGAAAACTTTGGCCGGGCGAGTGAGGCGCAAGAGAACTTGACCTTTCATATCGCTGATTTCTAACTTGTGAGTGAGGAATTGATCGAGACTTGAGACGAGACGAAGAAGTTTTTTCGCAGTGCTTTGACCAACTTGATTGACCGATGCGATCTGTTTTCCTGAACTATCAAAAACCGAGTACTGATTATTGAGTTCAATCAGTTTTACTTTTTGATTGACGACCAAAATGGGTTCGGTGAAAAGGGTCCCACCTCCGCTACCAATATTCGCTGCCGAAATATCACCGACTTGTTGTTGAATTTTCGCAGGATCGTGGCGATTACCAAATGAAAGAGCGTCATCAATTGTGTCGAGTGTGCTTTTTTTGGTGAGATCAGCGTCAATCGCCTGAACACCCTGATCGCTGACATGCTCGGTCCAGTCTTGACCGTCCCAATAGCGAAGTTGGTGTCGGCCGGTTGGATCTGGATGCCATGCAGCGGGATTGTCCATCAGATGATCGTATAAGAGTGTGTGAAGACTGTGTTGTCAGTTAGCGCAAGAGATGGGCGCGCATGATGAGTTCGCGTGCCGAAGGATCAAGTTGATGACCCGCTAACTTCTCACCGATCGCAATGGCCTCGATGGGATCTTCAACCATGCCTTGCCAACGTACAAAGGCTGCCATGGCGCCCATGATGATGTCACCGACTTCTTCGCCATGCACGATGACCTTGACATTATTTGTCAGCAACTTCTTGAGTTCTTTAAACAATCCGCGAGCCCACTCATCAATTTTTTCGTTGTTCTCATTATTGAACGGACGGTGCTGATAATTGACGCTGAGTTCGTCGTAGTTGTGCAGGTTGTGAGGAGCGGCGATGATGCTGATCAGACAACCAAAATGGTTCTCCCGAATCCAGATGATTTCCTCTTGGCGGCGAACCCGGCGATGATTGTCCCCATAGCCACCAGGGCGTTCGCACACAGCGAGACGGTCTTTGACAATCCATGTGAAGTTCCGGGGGGTAATTCCCAGAGCCCATTTTCCTCGTAACTTTGGCGGCACGACGGTCAGGCTAGCCCTGAGCAGGGGCGGGAGTGATAAAGATGCGCTGATTTGTTCTACTAATTCTCAATCCGCCCGGTAATTCGCAAGCAGTGACCTCACCTCGAGCCACCGCCAAAACCCGCTCGACGGAGGCTGCATCGGGTGGATGGGTCGTGCTCAGCCAGAGCCGAATAGCCCGTCGCGCTAAAGCCACAGGTGCACTCGCAAGAGCTTTGGCGTCTGTGGGGTCGATTTCTTTGGCGAGGGCGTCCAGGATGTCCGAATCGTCAGCCATCAGACTGGCCTGGCGGGAAAAAATGGGCACCAAATCGCGACTGGATGCCTCATTGAGCAATGGCAAGATCTGGTGGCGCACACGGTTTCGTAACAGTGACTGGTCGTCATTTGAGGGATCGCGAACGGGTTCCCAGCCGAGCAAATCACAGACCGCTTCGGTCTCAAAGCGCCTGATTCCCAAGATTGGGTGACGCACCTGACCACTCGGGCCACCACTTGGGCGCATGCCAGCGAGACCATCGATGCCGGCTCCACGCAAAATATTCAAGAGCACTGTTTCGGCTTGATCATCTGCCGTATGACCTGTCAGAACATCGTTGGGAAGCACGCTGTACCGAGCCTCTCGGGCTCGGGCCTCCAAGTTTGGTCCTGGGCTTACTTGCACTGTGAGAGCCTTGAAATCGGCTCCTACGGCACTGGCGGCGTGTTCAACGATGCTGGCCTCAGTTGCCGATCCCGAGCGAATGCCATGGTCGACATGGATGGCGGTGACCTGTAGATCTGCGGCGACTGCGAGGGCCAAAAGAGCGAGAGAATCGGCCCCACCCGAGAC
>WLTJ01000212.1 GCA_009705435.1 Actinomycetota bacterium
ACGCAGTCGGTCGTACACTCTGGTCAATTCGGGACCTAACTTGCGACGCCGAGGGCGAAAACTGCGTACTAAACGATTTTCCGCATCTCCGTGCAACACCCTCAACACGGTAACGGCAGATTTCTTGTCACGCACGGCGTCAAGCCATACCCAGCAACTAAATTGAAACTATGAATTCGCGCGACAGCCTCCAAGCAAAGGTTCGCTCGATTTTAGAACTCGCAAATCATCCCAACACCCCCCACGCTGAGGCCGAGAACGCCCTCGCTCATGCATTTCGCCTGATGCAAAAATATGGACTCGACGAGAGCGACGTGTCCGGCAGTGCCATCTCGGCGGGCGAGATAGTCAGCAAGACCTTCACCATCACAGGTCCCTACAGAGTCCGTCGCGGAACGTTGCTGTGGACAATGTCTAAAACGCTGAGTTGTCACGCGTATCGCGACATGATGCAACACGGTTCCGGCCAAGTCACGATCGTGGCATTTGGTACCAGCAACGATTTGCTGTCACTCGGCCTTTTGTTTCAAGCCGCTGAGATGTTGGCTATCCGCTTGCTCCCTGCTGGGGATCGCCGCTTTCGTACATCATGGTGGCATGGCTACTGCGACGGCATCGCCCGCAAATTAGAAAGCGAACATCGCAAGATTGTCAAAGAAACACCTGGCGCAGGTCTTGTATTAGTTGAGCGCGCAGAACGCGCGCGACGCACCATGACCGACACGGCACCGCATCTTCGTACGAATACAAGTCGTTACAGCACCGATCGACAGGCCTATGGGGCTGGACAAAACGCTGGTACCCAATTCACCGCGGGACGCAATGCGGTGGGTTCAAACCAGCGTGCGATTGGCCCTGGATGACCAGCCCCACTGAAGCCCAGCAGACTTACGCCGTTGAGGATGCCTTTGAGGCCGAGATGCCAACAAAGACTCTCTCCCTCGCCGAGGCCACGAACTGGCTGGCGATCATCGCCGATGACGAAGGGGTCGACTATCCACTCCTCCTACAAGGCAATCTCTCGCGCAGGACCGATGGTGTGGCTTTCAATGACGAATGGTGCATAGCGGTGAGAAAGAAGCAGCCAAGTGAACTGCTCCTGCTCCACGAAATGGCTCACCTCGTGTGCGCTAACAAAAATCATGGCCGAGAGTTCCGCACCCAACTGGTCAGGTTTCTGCGCCGTTACGTGTCGCTGCTCCATGCCGCCAGATTGCATGAGATGTTCGTCAGCGCAGGGCTAGCGGTCGATCCATTCACCGCCACATAACAAAATTGCCCCAAGACAATGTCTCGGGGCAATTTCATCTGGAGCGGATGACGAGATTCGAACTCGCGACCCTCACCTTGGCAAGGTGATGCTCTACCAGCTGAGCCACATCCGCCTGGTCGGACAAGTTTACCTGCCCAAGTGCGACCTACAACCCCTCAGACCAATGGCTCAATGAGGCTTTTAGGAGCCGGACTGCTTCCTGAACTCTTGTCCCACACACTGCCGGCCAATCCCCCGAGGACGAGGATCGCTCCTAGGAACTGAACTGCGTTGAGGTTCTGATCGTAAATCAACCATGCCCCAAAGACGGAGATCACAGGACTGCCTAATGTCAGCAACGAGGTCGTTGTCACCGGCAGATGCCGACTGGCCCATGAGATCAATCCGTGCCCCACAAGACCAGGACCAAGAACCATCCCGAGCAGCAACAGCCAATCCCAACCACCGACCGCACGCGTGTCATCGGCCATCAGCACACACACAGGCGTGATGACGATACATCCGACGATAAAAACTCCTGCGAGAAAAGTCCAACCATCAAATCCTTCGTTACGGCGTTTTTTGAGGATCACAAAATACACCGAAAAGCACATCACATTGATTGCCGCCCAGACATCACCGTTCAACGAAGCACCTTCATTATTCACACCACCTAAAATCACCAGCGCCAAACCAGCAAAAGCTAGAAGGGCAAAAGGAATACGTCGCAGATCGCTCCTTTCGCCGACAAAACGATTGGCTCCCAGCAAAATAATGGCTGGCGTGAGTGCCCCGATCAATGTGGCATTAGCAATCGAGGTTGTGCGAACCGCGACAAAGCCCATCATCATTGATGAGCCGAAGAACAAGCCAGGCACCACACATGCTTTGAGGGCCACCCATGTCAACGGCTTTCCCCACAACTTGTTGGCGATGAGCATTGCTGGCGCACCGAACCACATCCGATACAGAGCCACGGTGTAACCCGAAACTCCCATACCCCGAACCATCAACGGGCCCATCCCCCAGGCGAACACTGCGAGGATGACTGCTGGGACCGCTATATCGGCCCTCTGACTCTCGCCAGTATCAGAACTCACGATGTCTGTGGTGAAGGACGTAGATCAACCGTAAAAGTCAGTATTCCATCCACAAGTGTGGCCGTCGATCCAGCCAACAATGCGTAGTCCTGGAAATCAACATTGGCTTGCTCAATAAAGCGTTGCCGTTCCTCACCCGCAACTGGGGGCAAGGGTCGTTGCTTCACTGCTGCCGCCCGTTGCTTAAAACGTTCAATCATCGCGTCCAAATCAAGCTCTGCCATAGTGCAAAGTTAGTCGGGTCACTACACCTGAGTACGACTTCTCAGTGGCGAATGACTTTTTTGCTAAAAATCCAGCAGTGGATTCATTCGTGGAACATCTGAGGGAGCATCCTGCGAACCAGCCTGCTCAATCAGATCTCCTTGTGCATCCCCATCCACGCTACGAGTCACTAAGTCGCCACGACTTTGAGGAGAGATTGACCAATCGTCCAAGTCGGGCCAGTCTTCATCTTCAAATGCAAGAACTGCGTCGCTCTGGATACCCACGACTTGCACCGCAGTTTCTTCAAGCACTTCTGCCGGCTCAACCCCTGTTGATTCAACCTCTGCTGATTCAACCTCTGCTGACAAAACTTCGGTCACGATGTCTGCTGGTTGATCGACGATGGGTTCTCCACTCTGCAATCCGGGGCGCCCTTGATCGAGAAGGTAGCGCTGCTGAAGAGCATCCGCCTTTGAGAACTTTCGCAAACTCATCTGCGCCAGCGGACCAAGTGCGTCGGGATCGGGTTGTGAACTCTTCCAAAACCGCACGGTGAGGACGATCATCATGCAGCCCAAGAGAATCAGAACAAGAGTGCTCAATAAAATCACTCGCGAACTTGAAGAGTCCGAGAGACGAGTCGTGTCAATCCCCGAAACGAACGAGAGATGCGCTGCTAAATCCACATCCCTAGTCTGTCTGCTCCTCAGGCTGATGCAACATCGGTGAGAAAGAACTTCGGGCAAAAATACCCACAGCAGATGAGTCGTCCGTCGCCGAGCGTGGAACAATGGGAATATGTCTGCGCTTGTGCTCGTTCTATTGATTGTGGGGGGTGCTGGACTTGCCTGGGCCGCTTTCAAGCTGGAACCCCATTGGTCGAGCAAAGATGGCCATCGAATGATGACCCAGGCTCAAGGAATGGAATCCTCACGAGCTCTGCCGACGCGCTGGCTAGAGGTTCGGGTCACCGTCATTGACGGCAATCTGATCGTGACCTCACGCGGGCTCCAAGCCATCAAACTACGCGGCACTTATATCGTGACTGGCAAGAGCCCAACACCACCAAAAAATAGGCAAATCTATGTTCTGCAGGGTGAGAAACAAATCCTCTTACGCATACCGAATAGCAGCCGTTCAATGCCCGTCTTGGATGCTTTACTTCCTCTTCAGCCCTAGAGAGTTGATTG
>WLTJ01000213.1 GCA_009705435.1 Actinomycetota bacterium
CGACTTCAATCTCACGTCCCGTGATGGCCTCTTCAAAGACGATCCATTCGTCGTAAGTAAGTGCCTGCTCCGTTGCTGCTATGACCTCGTCAACAGTGTGTGCCTTGCTGACGCCGACTGAAGAACCCATATTGGCGGGCTTGACGAATAGCGGCAGCCCAAGTTCGTCGACAATAGAGCGCAGGGTTTCAGGGTTGATTTCTGATTCTCGAAGAGCGTGGTATCGCGGTTGGGCGATCCCGTGACGTGTCAGCACATCTTTGGAGAGCGCTTTGTCCATGCCGATTGATGAGCCCAAAACTCCGGCTCCGACGTAGGCCACGTCAAGTAATTCCAGCATGCCTTGAATGGTTCCGTCTTCACCCATGGGTCCATGTAACAGAGGCATCACCACAGTGTTTGCGCTTCCCGTAGCGGAGCTCAGCGCCAGGGATGCAGCAACTACAGGTCCACTGGCTTGCAATCGGTCAGGTACGGCATCTGAGCCACGATCCAAAGCAGCCATTGCTGATTCAGCAAGGTGCCATTGGCCATGCACATCGATACCTAGGGCTGTGACAGTATAACGCCGAACATCAATGGCTTTCATCACATGGGCGGCCGTCGAACAGCTGACATCATGTTCAGCGGACTGTCCACCAAAGATGATCACCAGGTTCGTTCGCTGGGTGTCGCTCATCGCCATCTCATCCACATCTTGACGTTAGTACCCGTGAACAGGTCAATGGGTTCATCGTGGGGAGGGCTATGGCGAATCGGTATCTTGCGTGGCGAGCCTAAGCACTACGCTGGCAAAGGTATGGCCCGTTCAAATTCTTATCAAGCTGATCCTAAATTTCTGACATTCCACGCCTTGCGTATCAAGGGATTCGCCAAAACTGAGACCTTGGTCGAGATGGTGGCTCTCAAGGTCAGCGAAGTGGATTCTCATCTGCAAGAACTTGCTACTGAGGAGTTAGTGATGTTCCGTGAGGCTCGTTCATTGTGGCAACTCACACCTGCAGGTCGAACTGCGCATCGCCCAGCCTTGGATCGTGACATTGCAGGTCTTGACCTAGAGCCTTTGAAAGTTCATTATCATCAATTTTTAGAGATCAATGATTCTTTCAAACATCTCTGTGGAGATTGGCAGTTACTCGATGGCGCTCCTAATGACCACAGTGACGCGGCCTATGACCAATCGGTCATCAAACGCTTGACGGCATTGCATGCATCGGCAGCGCCAGTGCTTCAAGCTATGACGCTGATTTTGCCGCGTCTGTCTAATTACGGACCTCGTCTTGAGTCAACCTGTGCCTTGGTTGAAGGTGGAGCAAACAATATGTTTACGGGAGTGATGTGTGGGTCGTTCCACGATGTGTGGATGGAACTTCATGAAGACTTGATCCTCACTCAAGGAATTGATCGCGCTAAGGAGGGGAGTTTCTGATGGCTCGTTTTGGAAATGTTCTCACCGCAATGGTGACACCTTTTGATGCCAGTGGGGCACTTGACCTTGATGGTGCTCAACGTTTAGCAAAATGGTTGCAAGCCAACGGCAACGATGGACTCGTTATAGCTGGAACAACTGGCGAGGCACCTGTGTTGACTGACAATGAGCGATTGAGTTTGTTTGCTGCAGTGGCCGAAGCGGTGACCATTCCTGTGATTGCGGGTACGGGAACCAACGACACCTTGCACTCAATTCACATGACGAAAGAGGCCAGTAAGTTGGGCGTGGCGGGGCTATTGGTCGTCGCTCCGTATTACAACCGCCCTCCGCAATCGGGCATCGAGGCTCATATTCGCGCCGTGGCTGCCGCTTCTGATCTGCCAATCATCGTCTACGACATTCCGGTACGGACAGGGCGAAAAATTAGTACCTCAACTTTGTTGAAGTTGGCTCATGATGTCCCAACGGTCGTGGCTTTGAAAGACGCTGCTGGAAATCCTGCTGAAACTGCCAATGTCATCGCTGCCGCCCCATCTGGCTTTGAGGTGTATAGCGGTGATGACGGACTGACATTGCCATTGCTGGCTGTCGGTGCAGTTGGAGTAATTGGCGTGGCCACACATTGGTCGGCGATTGATCATCAGCAGATGTTTAGTTGTTGGCAAGATGGAGACACCGTTGGCGCGATGGCCATCAATCAACGTCTGCTGGAAAGTTTTGCCTACGAAACTGGAGACGAATCACCTAATCCGATCCCCAGCAAGGTGATGATGAATTTGCTTGGTATTCCAGTCGGCGAGTGTCGTTTACCGATGGGTCCACCTGCTGATTTCGTCGTCGAGAAGGCCAAAGTAGTTCTCGCCAATCTTCAGGCTTCTCGTTTGCGAGCCTCCTGATGGCAGCGCCAGTCCGGATTGCCTTTCTTGGTGGTCTCGGTGAGATCGGTCGCAACTGCATGGTCATCGAACAAGATGACAAGTTGTTGCTCATCGATTGTGGGTTGATGTTTCCTGATGCCGATATGCATGGCATTGATCTAGTTCTTCCTGACTTCACCTGGCTCCGGGAAAATGCTGATCGGGTTGTGGCCTGTGTGGCGACTCATGGGCATGAAGATCATGTCGGCGGGTTGCAGTATCTATTGCGCGATCTCAGTTTTCCGGTCTATGGCTCTGATGTCACTTTGGGTTTAGCACGCAACCGCATTGAAGAAGCGGGACTGCTCGGTCGCACTGAACTGATTGTTGTGCGCGACGGTGAACGAAGAATGATCGGCCCATTTGATGTTGAGTTCATTCCTGTCACACACTCCGTACCGCATGCTTTTGCGGTTGCAGTTCATACTCCCCAAGGAGTGCTCCTGCACTCTGGTGACTTCAAATTAGATCTCACTCCAGTTGACGGTCGGCGCACTGATTTAGCGCGCATCGGTGCTATCGCTTCAACAGAGGGAATTCGTTTGCTGTTATGCGATTCAACGAACGCCGAAGAACATGGGCATGCCCCAAGCGAAACTTCAATCAGCGGTGTTCTGCGGGCTTTGTTTCATGAGCACCGTGACCGCCGAATCATTACTGCCAGTTTTGCAAGTCATATTCACCGAATTCAACAGATCATCGATGCCGCTGTTGAAACTGGGCGCAAGGTGGCCACGATGGGCCGCTCGATGCAGAAAAATGTCCGTATGGCCCGTGATCTCGGAGTTCTTCATGTTCCAGATGACACATTGATCGATATTGAACAAGCCGATGATTACCCACCGCATAAAATGTGCATTATCTCCACTGGCAGTCAGGGAGAACCCATGTCGGCTCTGTCGTTGATGGCGCGTGGTGATAGCAAATGGCTAAAAGTCACTGAACGTGATGCAGTTATTTTGTCCAGCGATGCTATTCCAGGCAATGAGACCAATGTGACGCGAGTAATTGATGGACTGTTGCGTGCTGGCGCTGAAGTGGTGCACTCTGGTATCGCTGACGTGCACGCCACGGGACATGCCCAAGCCGACGAACTCAAAACGTATCTTTCAATAGTGAAGCCAGAATGGTTCGTGCCGGTGCATGGCGAATATCGGCATCTCGTGGCTCATGCAAAGTTGGGCATCATTATGGGAGTTGCGAAATCCAATGTGTTGCTCTGCGAAGATGGTGATGTCCTTGAACTGTCTGATGAAGGACTCGCACCAGTAGCGCGAATCCCAGCGGGCTATTTGTATGTTGATGGCATCGTCGGTGACGTTGGACAGGGCGTGTTGCGCGACCGAAAAGTTCTTGCTGAAGAAGGTGTTGTTGTCGTCATTGTGA
>WLTJ01000214.1 GCA_009705435.1 Actinomycetota bacterium
AGATCACGATCCATTGCGCTTGAGCGTCAAGGCGTGTTGAATGCTCGTTTGTCAGGCGAACAATTGGATCACTTTGCTCCAGTTTCTCCGAAAGGGATGGAGTTACTCAGACAAGAATTAGAGCATGGACGCCTGACTGGCCGAGGTTTGCATCGCGTTCGCCGAGTGGCGCGTACATTGGCTGATCGACAGGGGAGCGTTGATGTCGTGAGTGATGCCCATATTGCCGCGGCATTGGCGCTACGCGCTCGGGTAGCCCCCCCGGCGCGGGGACGATCTGCGCAGTGTGGTGTAGGACGCATGTCTTTTATTGATGAGAAAACAATGGCAGTGACACGATTAGCAATGTTGCCATCCATGTCAGCCCAGAGATTACGAAAACTTTTATCAGCAGGTGAGCCGAATGAGATCCTTGCTGTAATCACCGCATGGAACAATCCGCGCGAGGTGCCGATCGGTGACATGTCATTTTCTCTGCAGGCTCTTTTGGTCACGCAATGCTCAAAAACAATTCGCCGACCCCTCGGCGAATTGTGGTCGGCGGCATTGCGTGAAAATTGTGAGATGCCCCCTTCATTATCGACAATGGATGTGCGAGTTTTAGGTGACGATGATTACCCGTCTGTCCTTGCCGATGATCGTGCTGCCCCAGCAGCGATTTTTACGCGCGGTGATATCGGAACTCTGAATGCGCGACGGGTTGGCATCGTGGGTACAAGAAATGCCACTGAGTATGGACGACAAAGTGCCGCCCACTTTGCACGCGTGCTCTCCCAACATGGAGTGGCAGTGATCTCGGGGTTGGCACGTGGCATTGATGCTGCTGCTCATCGAGGAGTCCTAGGAGCGATGTACGCCGATGCTCAATGCGCTGGGCCCGTGGCAGTGGTGGCGACTGGACTTGACGTTGTGTATCCGCGTGAGCACGCGGGTTTATGGAAAGTAGTGGGTGAGCGGGGCCTGATTATTTCGGAAAGTCCACCTGGCACTGAGCCATTGCCCTATCGCTTTCCATTACGTAATCGGATCATCGCCGCCTTAAGCGAAGTTCTCTTGGTCGTTGAATCCCGTTTAGATGGTGGGTCATTGATCACCGTACGCGAAGCATTGGATCGTGGAGTGACGGTGATGGCGGTTCCTGGGGCGACAACGACCAAGGCTTCACAAGGAACCAACATGTTGATCCGTGACGGTGCCTTGATTGCGATTGAACCCGATGATGTTTTGATGGCCCTCGGTCTTGACACACGGCGACAAGTTCCTGCTTTTGATTCGCGGTTACTACCCAACGAAGGCGATAGTGATGTCCTTCATCTATTCGGCGCCGATCCGCTGACCCTTGATGACGTTTCACACGCTGCGCAAAGAGATCTCGGGTTGTCCTTCGGAGATGTGGCCTTGGCGTTGGGACGACTGCAGGCTCTTGGTTGGCTGATGTGTACATCGGGTTGGTTTGAACGCATGAATTGCCCCAATGACTTGGGGCGATGAATAGTGGAATCTTCAAAATGATGTATCGCAAAATGTCCTGATTGCGTTGGGCGCAGGAGGTATTCTCCTGAAGTGAGCAAAGTTGTGTGTCCACCTGATAACTGGAACGTTGACGAGTTCATTCTTTCTTTGTCATCGGTGTCGCAGAATACCGTGAGCGCATATCGCAGCGACCTCACAGACTTTGTTGCGTGGTGTGAGCGAGGTTTGGCTGATGCGCCAGGCACCGTAGATCGTCTCATCTTGCGGCGCTATTTGGCCTATCTCGGCACCCGTAATTTTGCCAAACGGACGATAGCTCGTAAGGCTTCGGCACTACGTCGTTATTTTTCTTGGGCTCGACGCACCACGCTCATTGCTACTGATCCATCTGTTTCTTTGCGCGCTCCTTCTGGTGAGGGCCATCTACCGCGTGTCCTTGATGGCATAGAACTTCAGACATTGCTTGAGCCGACCGAGTTTGATGAGAACGAACCGCAGTGGCGTCGTTCTCGTGATGATGCGTTATTGGAAATCTTGTACGGCAGCGGCTTGCGTGTGGGAGAACTTTGCGGCCTTGATATTGACAGTGCTGACCTCAAACGTTCGTCGGTCACGGTGTGGGGTAAGGGTGCCAAGGAACGCCGGGTACCGATGTCTTTAGCGGCAGTTGAAACTGTGCAGATGTGGCTAAAGATCCGCCACGAAGTCGTGGGCGAGGCATCGGGGGCAGCATTGTTTTTAAACTCTCGCGGCAAACGACTGGGAACTCGGGATGTTCGCCGGGTGCTTGATCACCGAGCAATCAATCCCACCCACCCCCATGCACTGCGACACACCTATGCCACTCATTTGCTTGATGGTGGTGCTGATTTACGCTCCGTACAGGAACTTTTGGGACATAGCGATGTGGCTACAACTCAGCGATACACACACGTGAGCAAAGAGCGTCTACGGTCTGTGTACACAAGTACCCATCCCCGGGCCTAAGTGGCCCGACAATGAAAACGTATAGCGCCGATGACCGAACCCGAAGAAAAACCTTCTCGTACTACACCTGCCATTGAGCGCGCATGGGTTCGCTGGGTTGAGCAACGTGACGAAGAGGCACGCGATCAACTCATCGTCCACTACTCGCCGTTAGTCAAGTTCGTAGCTGGTCGTGTTGCTGCTGGATTGCCGGCAGGAGTCGACACGGGCGAACTGACGGGGACGGGCGTGTTCGGTCTGATGGATGCAGTTGATCGCTTTGATCCGAGCCTTGGCTTTAAGTTTGAAACATTCGCCGTGCCGCGTATCAAAGGTGCCATCCTCGACGGGTTGCGGGCACTTGACTGGGTGCCACGTTCGGTGCGTACCCACTCTCGTCAGATTGAAACTGCGGTTGCGAAATTAAATAACGAACTCAAACGCGCTCCCACAGATGAAGAAATATGTGCGGAGATTGGCATCGGTCTAGAAGAACTTCACAAATGGTTATCAACCATTTCGGTAGCTAACGTTGGGCCACTTGATCATCTCGTCGGCGCCGGCGATGGTGAGCAACGTCAGTTGCCCGCCTCGCCTGATCAGGGTCCGGATATCGCTATTGAAGAAAAAGAACTTCGTCAGGCGATGCGCAGTGAGATACGTAACTTGCCCGAGCGAGAGCGCACTGTTGTTGCCCTGTATTACGACGAAGGCATGACCTTGTCAGAAATCGGCTCGGTTTTGGGTGTCACCGAAAGTCGGGTATCGCAGATTCACTCCAAGGCAATCATTATGTTGCGTTCTCAATTGGCAGCCGCCGGCGTCTGACACATACCGCAGCGGACACAGTTCTGCACACAGTGAGAGATGCTGCCGATTGTTTTCAGTGTTTTGATGTCCTGCCTCGTGCCTCCAGTTTCTGGACCGATCACGAATCCATTTGTTGAACCCGCCTGCACATTTTGTGCGGGTAACCGCGCCGTGGATTTACGTACGCAGATCGGCCAAGCGGTCGTTTCCCCAGTCACGGGGCAGATCACTTTTGTCGGTCGGGTGGTTAACCAGACATATGTAACTGTGGCCCCCGACTCGATCGGCGGCGGATTCGGGCAAATTCTGATCACCGTCGGGGGAGTGGGGGCGCTGGCGAGTTTTCAGGTGGGCAGTCGGGTCAGCGCTGGTGGGGTCCTGGGAACAGCGCAATCGACGATCAGTCTCAGCGTGCGTCGCAAGACGCCTGGTTCGCCGGCCGTGTACCTAGACCCGACGCCGTATCTCG
>WLTJ01000215.1 GCA_009705435.1 Actinomycetota bacterium
CGCTTGCACCACAAGAATCTTTATCAGCGTCTGACGTACGACAACAACATCACTATGAATGCCGCGTAATTGTTCGCGCAACAAACGCAATCCGGTACGGCCACTGGCATCGCGGACTAACTTACGGCGAAAACTTGCGCGTGAGATCGGGTAGTTGGCATACAAAGCAAAGTCCGGTTCGTTGGGACCAAACTCTTGTCGGTGATGCGCCATGTGAACGCGACGATAGGCATCTGTATTGGTGAAGACTGGATAACCGATCAACCAGCGACCACAAAAATCATTCAGTCGCCGATTACGAAACAACAGTCGATGCGCTGCCTCATGCATCAGTGAGGCGAATTGAGCATGAGCGCGCCCCATCAGAATAAACACAGGTAGCCAAGTCCATGCACCGAAGTGCAAGGCGATGTAGAGCAAGGCAAAGGTTTGGCTGTAGGTGAAAAACACTGATAAACCATTGCGAAATGAGGGGATTTTTCGTAACGCTTGACGCGTGCCCGTTGTAGGTCGGCCATCTTGATCAACGAACTCTGTTTCTTTGCCAGGTTGAGTGAGATGAGCCTCGACAACCATTCCCCCAAAGTGTCGGCTACCAACCACGCTGAATCCATTCCTGAAGATGGGGCCGTTCGGCGCCGATAGTCGTGTCTAATCCGTGTCCAGGTAACACGATCGTGTCATGCGGATACACCAGTAGAAGGTTGTCAATGGAGTTGATGATCGTTTCGAATGATCCACCGTTGAGTTTGGTATTGCCGGGTCCGCCGGGAAATAAAGTGTCGCCCGTGAACAAGAGCGGAGTGTTCTCCACGCGAAATGAAATCGAACCTGGCGTGTGTCCAGGATTGTGAATTGCGTGTAGGCGCAAGCGTCCGACTTCAATGACATCGTCGTGACCTAAAAACGCGTCGTAGCCCATGTCGCCGAGCATCGGGGCGTCAAGTTCGGTGACGGCCACGTGATAGCCAGCCTCCCGCATCGCAGGTATGGCTTGAATATGGTCAAAGTGTCCATGAGTTTCAAGGACTCGCCGCACGCCAAGTCGTTGGCAGAGTTGTAGCAACTTCTCATGTTCGTTTGCGGCATCTATTAGTACCGCGTCGCCAGATTCTCGGCAACGAATAACGAACACATTGTTGTCGTAGGGACCGACGACCAATTTGTGTACTTCAACAGCCGAATCTGACCAGTGCAAGGTTGCGTCCAGTCCAGCGTTCGTCATAGAAACAGTCTCGCATGACACAGCCCTGCGGGTGATGGTGAACAACAAAGACTGCTGTCTTCGCTTTAGAGTGGGGGCGTGTCATTGCCTCCCGATCGTTTTGACTTCAGTGATCTTGCGACTCCGAGTCGGGCCAAGGCATTGGGTGGAGAACTGACGTCATCTACTGCGGAAGGTTCTGTTGAGGCTATGGAACCTGGTCGTGGCCCGACGGGGTCTGTTTTGGCAGCCTTGGTCGCGCCTGGGGTGGGGTCGTTTTTTCGTCGTCGCGTACTTTCGTGGAGTTTGCTTCTCCTCGGATTTGTCATTCCCTTGGCGGCCATTGCCGTCGCCATCATTCGTCGCCAGAACATCACCAGGTTGGTTTTGGACACCACAATTTTGTTATCCGTGCAGATCATCGCTGTCCTTTTTGTAGTGACCCGAGTGATTGCAGTGGTTGAAGTGATCCGTTCTCGAAACGAAGGATCACCACGCCGGTTGGCTTCTTGGGTTGCTTGTGTAGGAGTCATTGTGCTTGCCCTGCCAGCGATGTGGTCGGTGGTGCGAAGTCAAGATTTATCTGGAGCCATTAACGATGTCTTTGTGTCATCAGGTAGCGACGCGCCTCTGGCAACGGTGGGTGATGGTTCAACGGTGGGTGATGGTTCAACGGCAGTTGATGGTTCGACAGTAAATGATGGTTTCCAAACCATCCTGCTGCTCGGCGGCGATGCAGGTCCGGGACGCTCGGGGTTACGCACGGACTCAATGATTTTGGTCACCATTCATCAAGAGTCTGGGCGGATGGCGATGATTTCAATACCGCGCAACTTGTGCCAATTGAAGTTTCCTCCAGGCAGCGCGATGGCTCAAGAGTTCCCAGATGGTTTCACACAGTTGACCAATGCGGTCTATACCTATGTAATTTCTCGTCCTGAAATAGCTGCAAGTTACGCGCAGGGCAATCTGCAACCTGAGGTAGTGGCTTTGGCTTCCGGACTGAGTTATTCAATGAATCTGACGATTGACGACTATGTGTTGATCAATATGCAAGGTTTCGCGGACATTGTTGATGCGCTTGGCGGGGTAACAATGACTCTCGCGAAAGAGATTCCGCTGCCGAGAGCAATACCAGGTTCAAAGACGCCGAATGCTCGCTCAATTGGGCCTGGTGTTGTCACCATGGATGGAACAACGGCGATCGCTTTTGCCCGTACCCGTAAGGCCGATAGCGATTACAACCGCATGGGAAGACAGCGCGAGATTCTCGCAGCACTGGCGGCCCAGGCGTCGGGCACTGATCTCTTGTCCAAGTTCCCACGTTTAACTGAAATCATTAGTTGGACTGTGCGAACTTCATTATCAACCGATGAGTTCGGTGAACTCGTCGATCGAGTACGACGCGGGGCAAGGATCAACGAATCGGTGGGATTAGTACCTCCACTGGTGAACACCGGTAATCCGAATTACGCTGATGTCGCGATGATCATTGACGCATTGCAAAACGCACTGCGTGACAATCTTGACTTCCCGGATACCTGAGTTATTGGGCGCGAACACATGCCACATTTGGCACTTCGCACGCCCAACTAAGAACTGACGACATCAAAGCCCATAGATAGGGCTACAGGAATCTGAGCGGGATCAAATGTGACAAATTGCAGCGGGCGCGGCAATCGGTCTGCGGCTGCTAAG
The DNA here is from genome assembly GCA_009705435.1 of Actinomycetota bacterium. Classification (GTDB taxonomy): domain Bacteria; phylum Actinomycetota; class Acidimicrobiia; order Acidimicrobiales; family Ilumatobacteraceae; genus Casp-actino8. The sequence goes on from WLTJ01000215.1 coordinate 2,903, forward strand.
TGAATAGCGTCATTAATATGCACGGGTTGTTCTCGGGCGATCATTGCGGCACGATCAAGACACATCTGGTCAACCGGAACAATGTGAATGCGGTCCCACAACAATCGCACAGCATCTTCAACGTCATCTTGCAGAATTTTTTCATCACTGAGACGCGGTACTAGCGCAAGTGCCTCAGTGATAGCCAAAGCGGATGCGCACCAATCGGCTTCGCTTTCTAAAATATCCAAAACAACTTGGCGACCACGACCTTCAATCGCCACGCTTAAAAGCGCTGATGAATCAAGAAAAACTGTCATCGGATATCGCGCAGTAGTTTGTCAATCCGACTTCCACTCCACACAGAGACAGCTGCTGCCGGTCGATAATCGCCAGTACGGCGTGGGGCGATGACTAATCCTCGGGCGATCAAGTCGCTGAGTCGGGCCTGTCCCTCGGGCGCGCCCAACGGACCAAGTTGGGCAATGGGCCGTCCGCCAATAGAGATCACGATGTGCTCACCAGCTCCGGCTCGTCGAACGCCTGCTGCGACATCGGCTCGCAGTTGACGGATACCAATCGGGGGTCGTGCTTGGGACATAACGACACTCTAACGGATTTGTGTACGCAACGGTACACACTACGATTTGAGCGGTCACTCGCGGTTCGGACATACTTCTCTCTATGAACTTTGCATTCTCAGAAGAACAAGAAGAACTCCGTAAAACAGTCCGTGCTTTCCTCGATGCCAAGAGCAGCGAAGCCTCAGTGCGCGAACAGATGGACACCGAGGCCGGTTTCGACCAGGCCGTGTGGTCACAGATGGGCGAGCA
>WLTJ01000216.1 GCA_009705435.1 Actinomycetota bacterium
AGCATCTCCGTTATCGCTAAAAATCGGGAACATGATTCGAGCGCGAAACGAATCTTGAAGACGGTTGGATTTATTCGTGAAGGCTAAGCCCACATCACTGAGCACATCGGCCTTGAAACCTTGCTCTGTGAGATAACTGCTCAAAGCATCCCATTCGTCAGGGGCATAACCCAAACGGAACTGGCGAGCAACATCTCCCGCTAATCCCCTATCGCGTAAATACTCACGAGCAGACCGCGCATCAGACGATTTCAGTAAGCGTTGGTGATACCACTCAACGGCCGACTCCATGGCGCCGAGTAATTGCTTACGCCGAGAACGATCTTGACCTTCGCCACCCGTGGTGTAGGTCAGGGTGATATTCGAACGCGCAGCTAATTTTTCAACCGATGCCGGAAAGTCAATATGTTCAATCTCTTGCACAAAAGTGAATACGTCCCCGGCAGCTTGACAACCGAAACATTTGTAACGCGATGTTTCCTCGCGTACGTTGAATGAACCACTTTTTTCGGCGTGGAATGGACACAATCCAACCCAGTTGCGACCTGCTTTGCGTAACGCGACATATCCCTGGATGACTTCAACAATCGAGGTGGCAGCCCGCACCCGCTCAATGTCCTCTTCCACAAAACCCATGTGGACAGGCTAATGCATGGGTGGCTGAGCAGATTTAGCGCGATCGGCTTTGATCGACAAAAGAACAGCAAGGAACATAACCACGATGATCACGGCAAGGGAAATCACTGTCGGGATGTGATACCACTCAAGAATAATCATCTTGATCCCGACAAAAGCCAAGATCACGGAGAGTCCCTCTTTGAGGTATCGGAAACGAGCGTGGGCATCGGCTAATAGGAAATACAACGCTCGTAGCCCGAGAATGGCGAAGGCATTGGAGGAAAAGACAATGAATTGTTCGCGACTGACGGCCAAGACCGCAGGTACCGAGTCCACCGCAAAAATAACATCAGTGAATTCAATCAAGAGCAGAACCGCGAACAAGGGAGTCGCAAGACGCACTCCATTTTTACGGGTGAAGAGTTTCTGACCGTCAATTTCTGGAGTGCTCGGCACAACGCGATTCACCAATTTCATGAAACGGCCCTCAGATGGGTTGCTCGAGTTCTCAGGTTCAATCACTAACTTGATCGCGGTATACAACAAGAAGGCTCCGAAGATATACAGCACCCACGTGAACTTTTCGATCAGCGCGACGCCAGCAAAAATGAAGACCGCACGCAGTGCGAGGGCGCCGAAGATTCCCCAGAAAAGAACTCGATGCTGATACTTCAACGGAATCTTGTAAAAACTCAAAATAAGAGCCCAAACAAACACGTTGTCAATACTTAAACTTTTTTCAATCAGATATCCACTGATGTATTCACCCGCTGCCGCACCGCCAAAGCCCCAAGCAATGATTCCGGTGAAGGCCACGCCCAGCGAAATCCAAGCAGCGCTCTCAATAAGTGCTTCTCGTGGACCGACGTCATGGGCCTTGCGGTGAATGACCAGGATGTCAACGGCCAACAGTAAAGAAATGAAACCTAACAGCGCCACCCAAGCCCAGCCCGGAACGGAGAGATCAACAAAATTGCTTTTATCCGACACTTCGGAAATTAAGTACATAGCAATTTATCTTAGGGCACGAGTGCTCTGCTTAAAAGTCAGGACTATTTAGTTTCCGTCTTTTTCTTGCCGGCACCCGCAAGAATTGACTGTGCGACAGCCAAACGAGCGATCGGCACTCTGAATGGAGAGCAACTGACATAATCAAGACCGGCGCGATAGAACAGGTCAATCGACTCTGGGTCTCCACCGTGTTCACCACACACGCCCAACTTGATCCCTGGCTTAGCCGCCCGACCACGTTGAGCGGCAATCTCCACCAATTCGCCCACTCCATCTGGGTCAATGGTTTCAAAAGGGTTGCGCTTGAGCAAGCCATTTTCGAGATACGCCGGCATCATCCGACTTTCAACATCGTCACGACTGAAACCGAATGTCATCTGCGTGAGGTCATTGGTTCCAAAGCTGAAAAAGTCTGCTTCTTGCGCCAACTGATCTGCTCGCAATGCTGCGCGTGGAGTTTCAATCATGGTTCCAATGGAGACCCTTGGTTTTTTCGCTGATCCCTTCGTGGCATCAGCGATCCCCTTCACTACCCATGAACGAGCTAACGCCAATTCTTCGCGAGTCACCGTGAGCGGGATCATGACTTCGACAATCGGCTTGCCACCTTTAGCGACGCGATCGGCGGCAGCTTCCATTAACGCCTGCACCTGCATTGCATAGAGACCAGGCTTAACGACTCCAAGACGCACACCACGGGTACCCAGCATTGGGTTGTGTTCTGACCACTCGTGGGCGGCCTTCAGCAACTGCTCTTGTTCGCTGGACCAAGCGCCGGCAACCGCCGTGGCTTTTTCGATTTCCAATTCATGAACATTGGGCAGGAACTCGTGTAGCGGTGGATCCAAGAGACGGACAGTCACCGGCAAACCATCCATGGCTTTCAAGATTTCAATGAAGTCCTTCTTCTGTACCTTGCGTAATTCTTCAAGGGCTTTAGCTTCATCGGCCGGGGTTTGAGCCAAAATCATGCGCCGTACGACGGGCAAACGATCGGGAGCCAAGAACATGTGCTCGGTACGACACAGTCCAATACCTTGAGCGCCCAACTTGCGGGCGTTCGTCGCTTCTTCTCCTGTGTCGGCGTTAGCGCGCACCGCCATCTTGCCCTTACGAACCTGATCGCACCATTGCAAAATAATGTCAAACTCTTTGGGCGGCTTGGCTTGCGATAACGCCAGTGATCCAACAACAACTTCACCTGTCGTGCCATCCAATGAAATAACGTCACCTTCAACAACGGTGACCGACCCAGCAGTGAACTTTTTCCCATCAATTTTGATGGCCTCGGCGCCAACCACGGCAGGGGTTCCCCAGCCTCGTGCGACAACGGCGGCATGACTGACAAGACCGCCGCGGGCCGTCAGAATACCTTCAGCGATCATCATCCCGTGCACATCTTCAGGACTGGTTTCGCTTCGCACCAAAATCACTTTTTCTCCGCGATCAGATGCATCCACGGCATCATCGGCGGTGAAATACACCTTGCCGACTGCCGCGCCAGGTGATGCCGCTAAACCTTTAGCGATCACCTTTTTCACTCCTGCTTCAAACTGCGGATGTAAAACCTGATCAAGATGTTCAGCGGCCACTCGAGTGATGGCTTCTTCGCGAGAGATCTTCCACACACCCTTAGGTCCCTTGGTCCCCTTGGTCATGTCCACGGCCATACGCAACGAGGCCGCCCCTGTGCGCTTGCCGACGCGTGTCTGCAACATCCACAACTTGCCCTGTTCAATAGTGAACTCGGTGTCGCACATATCTTTGTAGTGCGCCTCAAGGCGCAGAAAAACACCCATCAATTCGGCGTGAATCTTCGGGAACTGAGATTTCAAAGCATCAAGATCTTCAGTGTTACGAATACCGGCAACTACGTCTTCACCCTGTGCGTTGACTAGGAAGTCACCGTATGGAACATTTTCACCCGTTGCTGCGTTGCGCGTGAAGCCCACTCCAGTTCCAGAATTTTCATCACGGTTACCAAAAACCATGGCTTGCACATTGACGGCAGTCCCTAAATCGTGGGCAATCTTTTCACGCACGCGATATGCAATTGCGCGCGCTCCATTCCAACTTTTAAACAC
>WLTJ01000217.1 GCA_009705435.1 Actinomycetota bacterium
CATCGGGTAAAGACATGACATGGGTAGCCTGTCAGGTATGACGTACAAAATTCGCACTTTCGGTGATCCCGTGCTTTTAACTCAGGCGGCAGCGGTCACAGACATTGATGGAAAAGTCGTCCGCATTGTTGAGAAAATGTTTGAAACCCTCTATGAGAGTGACTCGGGTATTGGGCTCGCCGCCCCGCAGGTCGGCATTCAGCGCCAGATTTTTGTCTGGGACATGGACGACGAACCACTGGTGATTTTGAACCCGAAGATTGTTGAGTCGGACGGTGAATGGGTCTATGACGAGGGGTGCCTGAGCATTCCTGGCTTGTATGTCGAGATGACTCGACCAAAGACCGTGCTGATGAAGGGCGTTGACCTCAACGGCAATGAGATATCCATTGAAGCCGATGAGTTGGAAGCGCGATTGTTCCAGCACGAGTTGGATCACCTCAATGGGGTGTTGATGTTTGACCGCATGCAGCCAGAGCAACGCAAACAGGCCATGGCGCAATACATCAAGATCACTGAGCAGGCGGATCCCGTTGAAGGCATCGTCCGCCTGCGCGCAGAGTGAACATGATGACACAGGTTCTGGCGCCCTTACCTAAGGGTCCTGTGCGCCGCGTTGCATTTCTTGGCACTCCAGATATGGCGGTTCCGGTCTTGCGTGCGCTTATTGGCGCAGGTATTGAAGTAGTCCATGTGATCACCCGTGCTGACAAGCGTCGGGCACGTGGGAATGATCTACATCCCAGTCCAGTTAAAGCAGTTGCGATTGAACTCGGACTGAAGGTCTCTCACACAGCGCACGACCTGATTGACGTTCATCAGCAAAAACCTTTTGATCTTGCCGTGGTCGTGGCCTACGGAGCGCTCATCAAAGTACCTGTCTTGCAGGTCGTACCGATGCTCAACTTGCATGTCTCGTTATTGCCGCGTTGGCGTGGGGCCGCGCCCATTGAACGAGCGCTCCTATCTGGCGATGAGCAGACTGGCGTGTGCTTGATGCAGGTTGAAGAGGGTCTAGACACAGGGGCAGTTTTGGGCCGTAGCACGATGGCGATTACTGCATCAACGACAGCTGATGACATACGCAGCACATTGATGGAGGCTGGAACACAACTTCTGCTTGATCAGTTACGCGATGGTTTGCGTGAACCCGTTGCACAGCAAGGTGAATCAACATACGCAAAAAAGATTGAACCTGCTGAATTGTGTATCGATTGGTCTGATTCGGCAGAACAGATCTCGCGACTGATTCGTCTGGGTGGAGCCTGGTCATTGTTCCGTGGCAAGCGTCTTAAAATCCATGAGGCGATTGTTGTTGAAAGCGCTTCTGATGCTCCAGGTGCTGTACGAATTGATAAGGCAACCGTACATATCGCGACCTCACGTGGATCACTTGATGTACGAGTGGTGCAACCCGAAGGAAAACCGCGCATGGATATCACTTCGTGGATCAATGGCACACGCCCAACAACTGGAGAGAAGTTAAGTAGTGAGTGAGACCTCGCGTTCAATTGCACTATCTGCGTTAATGCGCATTGACCATGATGGGGCATACGCAAACCTTGTTTTGCCAACGATTCTCTCGCGATCGAAACTTTCTGATGCTGATCGACGATTCGCTACAGATTTGGTGTACGGAACGACACGGATGCGTCGGGCTTGTGACGCGTTGATTGATCGCTTTGTGATGAGCGAACCCGATGATGCGACGCGAACGCTGTTGCGTCTCGGGGCGTATCAATTGGTTTTTGGGGGAGTGCCACCGCACGCTGCGGTTTCTGCCACTGTTGATCTTGCACCGCGCAAAACAAGTGGTTTTGTGAATGCTGTCTTGCGCAAGGTTTCCACGGTCACCATGATCTGGCCGCAAGATGCGGTGCGACTGAGTTATCCCGATTGGATAGCGCAACGGTTTCACAAAGAAATGTCAGCCGAAGATGCTCTCATGTCTCTTGAGCGGATGAATGTGCCGCCTCCGGTTTCGATGCGCTCTGACGGTTATGTGCAAGATGAGTCCAGCCAGTGGGTGGCCGCCGCTGTGGGTGCCAAGAGAGGCGAACTCATTTTGGATGTGTGTGCAGGGCCAGGTGGCAAAGCCACTGGCATTGCTGCATCTGGTGCCACGGTGATCGGCGCCGATCTGCAGTTCACGCGTGCAGGACTAGTAGCGCAGAACGCACAACGCATGGGTTATCACTTGCCAGTGGTTGCTGCCGACGGAATGACGCCACCCTTCGGCGACAATAGTTTTGATCGTCTTTTGTTGGATGCTCCGTGTTCGGGTCTGGGAGCGTTGCGCCGCCGTGCCGATGCCCGTTGGCGGATGACTGCTGCAGATGTTGATGAGTTGGGTCTTCTCCAGAAGAAACTCATTGATGCCTCAACATCTTTGGTGAAGCCAGGTGGGGTTTTGGTGTACAGCGTGTGCACGGTGACGGCATCTGAATCGATTGATCACGGAGTGCCCGCAGGTTTTGATGTCGTCGGGCGCGAAGGTGATGCTGATTTGCCGCCTCTTGGTGACGAGTGGAGTGATTTTGGTATTGGGACCCGAGTGCTCCCACATCATGCTGATACTGACGGCATGGTTCTCATCCGATACCGTCGCCGTTATGACTGATCAAGCGTCACCGATTCAAGCCAAGGTTCTCACCGTCAGCGACGGGGTGGTGCATGGTACGCGTCAGGACATATCTGGTGAGAAGTTGGCGGAGGCCCTCGAGAGGCACGGGTTCGTGGTTGTCGAACGGGCTGTGACGGCGGATGGCGCCGACAATGTGGAGCGAATTCTCACGGCTCTCACAGAAGGATTTTCAGGAATTGTTGTGAGTACCGGTGGCACAGGCTTTGCTCCGCGTGATCAAACCCCCGAAGGCACACGGCGCGTGATCGAGCGCGAGGCTCCAGGTTTGGCTGAAGCGATGCGTTTGGTGAGTCCGTTGGGTCGGCTATCTCGGGGCATCGTCGGCATCCGTGGTCAAGCCATCATCTGCAATACACCTGGTTCGCCTGCAGGGTGCGTGGAACAGATTGAGGCCATCGTGGATGTGCTGCCACACGCCGTGAAGTTACTCGCCGATGCGCCCACGACTCACTAAATCAAGCCGTGGGGCTTACCCGATGCCGATAGCGTAAGCAGTGTGTTACGCATTGTGCTCCCCAAAGGCTCATTAGAGAAAGCCACCTTCGATCTTTTTGAAGCGGCAGACCTGCCGATTCGGCGTTCCTCAAATGTCGATTACAAAGCATCTATTGATGATCCACGCATCCTTGATGTGCGGATTCTTCGCCCACAGGAAATACCGCAGTATGTGGCTGAAGGTTTGTTTGATATCGGCATCACTGGGCGCGATTGGGTTGAAGAAACGCAGAGCAACGTGCACAGCCTTGGTGAATTGAAGTATTCCAAAGCAACTTCCGACCCCGTCAAAGTTGTTGTCGCTGTGGCTCAAGACAGCGCCGCTCAAAGTGTGGCTGATCTTCCACATGGTGTGCGCGTCAGTTCGGAATACCCAAGTCTGACTGAGCGTTATTTTGCCGAGCGCGGCATTCAAGCAGATATTCGCTTGTCTTATGGTGCCTCTGAAGCAAAGATCCCCGATATCGCAGACTGCATTGTTGACATTACGGAAACGGGACGAGCGTTACGCGCCGCAGGTCTGCGCGTGATTGACACGATGCTGGTGAGTTACACCGA
>WLTJ01000218.1 GCA_009705435.1 Actinomycetota bacterium
CCGCTTCAAACCTGCCGCCAAAGCCCCAATCAGCAAACCTCGACCGGCGCGACCGCGACCAGCTACAACTCACGACAATCAGTGGTGGTTTGACGCTCTCAATGAAGGTGTTTTATACGCCCAAGGTTGCGGTCAATGCTCACTGGTTCGCTTCCCCACCGGTCCGATGTGTCCATCGTGCCACAGTCTGAAGTGGACCAAAGTTGAGATGCCACTTTCAGGATCGATCCATAGTTTTGTCGTTGCGCATTACCCACAAGTTCCAAGTTTTGATTACCCATTACCAATTTTGCTCGTTGATCTTGATCCTGTGGATGCCCCTGGCGGCGAGAAAATTCGCATGGTGATGAACTCCGCCGACACCGATCTTGAGTCTCTTGTTATTGGAGCCCGCGTACGGATTGACATTCGATCAACGGATCCAGATATGAAACTCCCCTTTGCCATTGTTGAGACCTCGTCAAGTAACGGAGCAAGCGCATGAACTTTGATCTTTCCGAAGAACAACAAGTTATTAAAGATTTAGCCCTGCAAATTTTTGAAGGGCAGGCCACCGTCGAACGAATCAAGGCTGCAGAAAAAGGTGACGGTTTCGACCGTCAGATGTGGGAGCAGTTATCGGCAAGCGGCATCCCCGCGCTATGTGTTCCTGAAGAACACGGTGGAAGTGGCATGGGTGCCGTCGAACTTTCATTGGCCCTCATTGGTCAGGGACGCTACGTCGCTCCCGTTCCATTGTGGAGCACAGGAGTTGTGGCATTGGCGATCACCGATTTTGGTTCACCCGAACAACAAGAAAAGTATCTCCCTGCAATTGCCTCAGGCACACTCATCACCACGATTGCTCTCGCTGAATCTGGAGCCAATGATGTGATGCGCCCCACAGTCATTGGCACCATCGCTGGCAATCACATTACTTTGCGCGGATATAAGCCCGCTGTACCTTTCGCCCAGCACGCAGATATCGCATTAGTGCCCATCACACTGTCCGACAAAAGCGGTGAACAACTTGCCATCGTTATTGTTGATCTCCGTCAACCAGGAGTGACAGTTACCTCGGTGAAAACCACAAATCACGAACCACAGGGAAACATTGACTTTGATCTCACCATCGCCACTGAGAACCTTCTCGGGTACGGAACAGATACTGATGGTCGCGAAGCTCTTCGTTCAGTTTTCGAACACTCGCTGACCGCTCTTGCTGCTCTGCAAGTGGGTGTCTGCGAGGGTTCCTTAGCCTTTGTCTCCACCCACCTATCTTCACGTTTCCAGTTTGGTAAACCGTTGGCAGCATTTCAGGCCACAACTCAACGGGCCGCAGATGCCTACATCACCACCGAGGCGATGCGTGTCACGGCGCTCAACGCCGCATGGCGATTGTCAGAAGGCTTTGATGCTCGACGCGATGTTGCCGTGGCTGCCTACTGGGCAAGTGAAGGCGCTCAACAAGTTGTGACCGCTGGGCAGCACCTACACGGTGGTATCGGAGCGGATGTTGATTATCCGGTACATCGTTATTTTCTCTGGGGCATCCAACTCGCCAGTGTTCTCGGATCGGCCAGTGCTCATCTCGCCCGCCTTGGCAACTTGATTGCGCGGACCTGACAGTGACGACCCTGCCCGCAACCAAAGAATTCGCCAGCGTTCAGATCGCTGATGAGTTGCCCGAACTACAGATTCCGCTGACGCGTACCCTGATTGTGGCAACTGCCATTGCGACTCGCGACTATCAAGTGGTGCATCATGATCCGACAGTGGCTGCCGAGCGCGGGTCGCAAGACATCATCATGAATATCTTGACCTCCAATGCTTTTGTTGGGCGCTTCGTCACGGATTGGAGCGGACCTAATTGCTTTATCCGTTCAGTCAAAGTTCGATTGGGAGCCCCCAATTACCCCGGCGACACGATGATCATTAGTGGCAGGGTGACGGAGAAGAATGAGCAGACCAAAACTGTCACGATTGCCGTCAAGGGTTCCAACTCAATGGGTGACCATATGAATGCGACCGTTGAGGTGGTGTTGCCGTGAGTATCAAAAGAATCGGCAATCAATTAGGTGGTAAGGCATCAATCGTTGGCATCGGTGCCACTGAGTTTTCCAAAGAATCTGGGCGCAGTGAGATGAGTTTGGCCTCAGAGGCAGTTGCTGCAGCGATTGCCGATGCAGGTCTGACGCCCAGTGACGTTGACGGAATGGTGACGTACTCGTCGGACAATAACCCCGAAGTTGAAATTGCGCGTCATGTTGGTATCGGAAGTTTGCGACACTTCAGTCGCGTGCACTACGGCGGAGGTGCGGCATGTGGAACTGTGGCACTGGCTGCAATGGCCGTAGCCACAGGCGTGGCCGATGTTGTTGTCTGCTATCGCGCCTTCAATGAACGAAGTGGACGTCGCTTTGGTGCGGGCATCCAAGATATCCCCAATGCAGCGACCGCCGAGCGTGCTCAATTTTCTTGGACAACGCCTTTTGGTCAACTCACTCCGGCAAGTTGGGTAGCCATGGTTGCGCGACGTTATATGCATCTGTACGGCGCCACCTCGCAAGACTTTGGACGTGTTGCAGTCGCAGGTCGACGTCATGCTGCGACCAACCCCGCGGCATGGTTTTACAATCAGCCGATCACTCTTGAAGAGCATCAGGCCAGTCGCTGGATCGTTGACCCCTTACACCTTCTTGACTGCTGCCAAGAAAGTGATGGTGGGCAGGCTTTGGTCATCACCAGTGCCGAACGTGCTCGTGATCTACCAAACACTCCAGCCTTAATAGTGGCGACTGCCCAAGGTGCTGGAGAAGAACAGTGGACGATGACATCATTCTTTCGCGATGACATTGCTCAATTACCAGAAATGAAAGTCGTGGCTGATGAATTGTGGACCTCGTCGGGACTGACCCCTGCTGATATCCAGACCGCCATTCTCTACGACCATTTCACACCCTATGTTTTGATGCAGTTAGAAGAATTTGGATTCTGCGGTCGTGGCGAAGCCAAGGACTTCATCAAAGATGGCGCCCTTGAAATGGGTGGCAAGTTACCCATCAATACGCACGGTGGCCAATTAGGTGAAGCATATATTCACGGCATGAACGGCATCGCTGAAGCCGTACGTCAGGTACGTGGAACAAGTGTCAATCAAGTAGATAGTGTTGAAAACGTTCTTGTTACTGCAGGAACAGGCGTCCCCACAAGTGGACTGATTTTAGGAGTCGATCGATGAGCCAAGAAACTAATTCGGCCTTAAGTTTTGAGACACTTGATGTGATCTCCAATGACGCCTACCGCGATGGACCACCCCATGAGTTAATGGACCTTATGCGTCGTGAGGCTCCCATTGCTCGTCATCGAGGCATTGAAGAAGGCTATCCAGAATGGTTTTGGGCGATTACCCGCCATGTGGATGTTGTCGAAGTGAGTCGCAAGTTCCAGAATTACTCGTCTGCCGCTAAGGGTTCATTGATGAATCAAGAACGCCCCGATCTTGAGGTGGCGCGTTTGATGATCGACCTAGATCCACCCGAACACACCAGATTGAAAAGTCTTGTCAACCGTGGCTTTACCCCTAAAGCGATGCGCATGCTTGAAGAGCATTTCCGTGAAGTCGCAGTTCAACTCATTGATGAAGCGTTACAAGAGTCGTCGCTGGACTTCGTGGATCGCGTTTCCGCGGAACTTCCACTGATCGCCATTGC
>WLTJ01000219.1 GCA_009705435.1 Actinomycetota bacterium
ACATGTGACATCTGCATCTTATTTTGGACAAAGTCTCTGAGTTCTTCAAAGTTCATTGAATCACCGTAGCCCCGTTGACATCTCTCATTCACACTTCTCTTTTCTTCAAATACTCTGCCATACCTATTTACTAAATTAATGAGTGACTTCCCATGAGCATCCTTCGAAAGAGGTGTCTATGAAAATCAGTGATTCGATCTCAGTGAGCGGCACATCAGTTCGCTCCCGGATTGACGAAATCAGTCAACGTCTCGGCGTCATTAAACGGTCAGAGTCCTCACTCGCAGCCGAGCGAATCTCACTCCTCACCGAACTCAAAACCCTGCGCTTTGTCAACGCCGAAGCGACACTGACAGGAGACGGACATCTGTCTCGGCGCGAAGCCCGCGAGACAATGATCCACTCAACCGTGGTGGATGCACTGCCCATCTTCGGTGAAGCACTGGCCGGCGGCACAATTTCCGTCGCCCATCTTGAATCAATGTCACGGGCCTTGAAAATCATGGGAGACAATAAAGATCTGCTCCTCGATCAGGCTCACTCACTCATCCATGCCGCTACACACATGCCAGCCGACGATTTCGATTCTCACGCCAAGAAAGCCGCTCAATCTCTCCTCGGTGATGACGGCGCCAGCAATCTTGAGCGCCAACGCCGAGCGACCCACCTCAAAATGTGGAATGACCTTGACGGAATGGTGCATCTTCGCGGCCAATTTGATCCCGAGCGCGGAGCGGTGCTGCAATCACTCATCAATCACCGAGTTGAGGCCATGTTCCATTCAGGTGACAAAGACATCAAGCTCGAAGTCGCCCCCGGCATTGATGCAAATCACTACCGCAACGCCCTGGCCCTTCTGCAATTAGTGAACGGCAGCACCAGTGCTCTCGTCACCGACGATCAGAAACCACTTCATGCCGAGCTCGTCGTCCACATTGATCTCACATCTCTGCAGACTGGCCTTCACGACTCAACCGTATGTCGCACCTCGTATGGCGCCGACTTACCCATCGAAACAGCGCGACGATTGGCCTGTGACGCGGAGATCATCCCCGTAGTCTTGGATGGTCGCTCGGTACCTCTTGATGTCGGACGAGCAAAACGTCTGGCAACCGCAGGTCAACGCCGGGCGCTCGAAGCGATGTACCAAACTTGCGCCATTGACGGATGCGACCGCCCGTTCCACCACTGCTCAATTCACCACATCAAATACTGGGAAAATGGGGGCTCCACCGACCTTGGCAACATGCTCCCGCTCTGTTCACGACACCATCACGCCGCCCACGAAGGCGGTTGGCAGTTACACCTTGAACCTGAAACCAGAATCTTGACCGTCACCGGGTCTGAGACCACCGTGCCGTAAGGGAAACGAACATTTTCCGGGTTTCTTTGTGATTCAGTGCACATTTTCAGACTCCAGAATCGTTTGCGATAAGTAACCCGGCAAACCAACCCCTCTCAGCCACCACACACCCAGGAGATACTGTTCACCCATGGAAATTATTCTTATCGTCGCCCTGATCGCAGTATTCATCGCCGTGGTTTACGGCGTTGTGTCTATCCAAAAGACCATCCAGGCTCGGCCATCCGACACCGGCGCAATCGTCAACCCGGCCCCAGCAATTGACCCCACGGCGTTGAAGGCTGACTTATCAAATACTGTCGCTGATGCCTTAAATGCCGCACTGACGCAAATCACCAATCAGGCACGCGCTGACCGTGAAGAATCCATTCGCATGGCCACTGAACTCATCACTAAAGCCAGCAGTGATCAATTGGGCGGTCGAGCCGACGTCATCAACAACACCATGTTGGGTGTCAAGAGTGAAGTCGCGAATCAGTTGAAAAAAATTGATGATGCGCTCAACACCTTGCGAGAAAGTAGCGCTACTCAGTACGGAAATATGGAAAACGCAGTATCCGTGCTATCTAAGCGCACTGGAGATCTCAATGATGTACTTTCAAGTTCACAAGCGCGTGGACAATGGGGTGAACGTCTCGCCGAAGATATGTTGCGTAAGGCCGGATTTATCGAAGGCTTCAACTACGAAAAGCAAGAGATCATCAACGGTGGTGGAAAGCCCGACTACACCTTCAAAATGCCTCCCGATCGAGTTCTCTACATGGATGTCAAATTCCCATTAGACAAGTATGCGGAATACATCAATGCGGAGAGTGAAGCTCTTAAGGCACAGGCCAAAATTGCTTTCTTGTCCGCCGTCAAAGGACACGTTGACACACTGGCCAAACGTGATTATGTCGATAAGTCAAACGACAACACGATTGATTATGTGTTGATGTTCGTACCCAATGAAAGCATTAGCGGTTTCGTTCATGAAGTGAGCCCCAGCCTGATCGATGATGCATTAGACCGCAAAGTAGTTCTGTGTTCGCCGCTGACGTTATATGCATTCCTCGTTGTTATCCGTCAAGCTGCCGACAGTTTTCACACTGAGCAAACTGCCGCAACAATTATGCAGAAAGTCAATCAGTTCGGCAAAGAATTTGAAAAGTACTCCAAATCTGTTGATGAAGTCAGCAAGTTATTTAACAAGTTGCAAGAAGAACTTGACTCAATCGGTACCGGCGGTACACGTTTCAAGAAACTGAATGTGCCCGTTAAAGCGATTGAAACTCTCCGCAAAAATCAAGGCATTCCCGAACTCGAGGCCAGTGAGGCCGACCTTGACGCCGACCTAGGCGATTAGTCCAGAGCTAACTGCAAACGAATAGCGTCTTCGACGAGCTTCATTACATCGTGAGGCACTAATCCAACTTTGGCACCTACCCGAGTGATAGATACCGAGCGAATTTGTTCGGCCTGTGCCTTTGAGTCTTTCGGCAACCCAGTTTGAAATGCAAGCAACAAAACCTGAAACGGCATGACGCGATCTGTCTTGGACGTCAGCGGGATCACAGTCACGACGCCCCGGCCCAAAGTCTGGGCCATGGAATTGGCCGCATCATTGGAAACTAAAATTGCTGGGCGGCGCTTATTCGCTTCCTGTCCCGAAGAGGGTTCAAAATCAACGAGGCGAATTTCTCCCCTGCGCATTACTCAACCCCATCGCCTGAAGTTGTGTCCCACAATTCTTCGTCACCGCTCAACGACCATTCAGACCAGGCTTCGGCGTAGGCCGGCCCAAGTTGGCTAATGCGTAAGAGTCGAATGGCCTGCAAAAGAACAGCCGAACGAGAATTGATTCCCTGCTCCACACCATATTGATCTAGAAACTCCACATCTTGATCGGGAATACTCACGCTCAATTTCATATTCATATGCTACCAGCGGTACTACTCGGGTATGACTCGTTTGCGTGGAGTTCGCGCCACAACGAAAGCATCTTCAGACTGGGTTCGCCTTGGCCCCACGGATCGTGAGCGACCACCCGACAATATGCCTGCCATTCCGAGTGCAGGGCCGCCGTGTCCCCCCGATCGGATTGCAACCGAAGCCGCGTGGCCACTAGGTCTTCGTGACCCGGAACTGCCAATAGTCCCTTCGCTGTGGCCCAATAGACACCCTCGACATCGCCGACTTCGGCACACATCTCAGCCAGCATCTGCGCGGCACGCACCACCAAGATGGCCGACTCGGTCGTCAACCCCGTGGAGTCACTCCATATATATAGACAACTTTCAAACGATGCCCCCCGCACTAGGCCCA
>WLTJ01000022.1 GCA_009705435.1 Actinomycetota bacterium
CGATACCAATAGCCGATCCACGTAATGCAGGATCAGAAAGTTTCGGAATGTAGGCCTGGTATGTGGATCCAGCAATTGTTTCTAAGGCGTAGGCCAAAGCGAGGACATCGGCGACTGGATCAGCAGTTGGTTCGATGCCTGAGCCGGTATCGCCAACGATCAATTTCAAGGCTGGTTCAACGTAGATGGTTTGCAAACGTGGGTTGGGTTGAGTGAAAGCTGTGCCACCTAGTTGTTCAGTGAGAGAACTCGTGGCCTCGGCATGGGCGCGGTGGTCGCTGAGGAATCGGGCGGCCAAGGTGGCTGCGTCTCCACTCAAAATACCCGCAGATGCAACAGCCTCGTACACATAGATGGCGTTGTATTCAAGCGAAGTTGCTGTGCGTAGCAACACAACATCGGTGACTTCAATATCAGCGAGTGCATTATCGGGCACTGAATCTCCGATACGGGCGATACCCGTTGATTCACTTGCGCCACAGGCGGCGAGTAGTGCACCAAAAGAGATGGTGGCTCCGCCGGCTAGAAAAAAGCGACGGCGAGACAATGATGTTTGTAATGCCGAACCAAAATCGGCACCTTGAGTGGCGCGCACAATTTTTGTGAGGGCTTGCAATTCTTGGCGATTGGAATGACTCATCGTTATCTCCGGGTCAGGCGCTAGGCGCTGAGGTCGTGGCCACGGCCGTGGTTACTAAGAATAAATCAATATCAGCGACTGGTGATTTGCCTGCAATAGTTGCGAGAGCCACACAGTGACGCGCTTCGGTGATCACGATCGAGGCCATTAAGGCTGCGCCGTCGGTGCCGACGAGTTCACCCACCAAAGTCGTATGGGCGGCCACGATTGAGTTCTCCAATCCGTGCGCTGCCAAGGCCGCACCCACAGTGTCAGAACCAAAATCTGCAACCAGCGAATTGAAAAGTTCGTCATCGCGAGTCTGTGGTGCATCAGCGCCAATGAGCGAAGAGATTGATTGGGCGTAAGCGTCATGATGTGCTGACAAGGCCACGAGACTGGCAAGATGATCTCCGCCAGCACCCGCCGCAATGGCTGAGTTGTAGAGATCTCGAGCGGCCAATTCCGTGGATTGAGCTGCCGAGAGCAGTTCCACATCGGCTGCAGTTGGGCGCCTTACTGGGGGAGCGCTGTTGGTCTTTGAAGCAGTCACGAGATTCCTTTCACGAACACGTTCTCTCAGCCTTGTAGGTCAAGGTAGCTAGTAGCAACTTCAAATCCTAGAAGTCAAGACTTGATAGTTCTGTGATCCATCCGGCAGCACGGGTCACAGCTTCTTTCCACTGTCCGCGAACGGACGCACGGTCAAAGTGAGCGCGCGGCTCGACGTTGCTTTTCGGGGTCCATAAGGCCTCAATATCGCTCAAATCTGACCATGTTCCGACTGCAAGACCAGCTAGGTAAGCAGCCCCCAAGGTGGTGGCTTCGGCGACTGGAGACACAGACACTGGTCGCCCAGTGCTGTCGGCGAGGGCTTGAACAAAAGTTGGATTAGTGCTCATACCTCCGTCAATGCGAAGTTCTGTGACCCTGGCAAGCGGATAGTCGGCCTCAATGCTTTCAAGGAGGTCAGCGCCGCGATGGGCGATCCCTTCCAGGACTGAGCGCACCACATGACTGCGATTGCTGCCCCGGGTTAAGCCCAGCAATGCTCCGCGGGCGCCGTAATCCCAATGTGGGGTTCCGAGTCCAAGCAGTGCTGGGACATAAAAGACACCTTCACTTGAATCGCACTGAGCGGCGATTGTGTGACTTTCTTCTGGCGTGGAAATGAGTCCCATGTCTTCGCGCAGCCAATCGATATTAGTACCTGCTGACAGCATGATCGCTTCCGCTCCCCAGGTGACACTGGGCGTCGAGTCTTTTTGCTGGCGACTCCAAGCAATGATCGGGAATGTGCCATGGACTGTGCGTAGTGGTGAGGCAGGTTGCGCATCATCAAGACAGAGGTTCATCATTCCGCCCGTTCCGAATGTGCACTTCGCCATATTCGCACGTACGCATGATTGACCCATCAGAGATGCTTGTTGATCGCCGGCAATGGCTGCGATCGGAGGCGAACCAGGCAGTGCACTTGCCAGACCAATGACTCCTGAGGATGACACCAAAGATGGGAGCATTGAGACAGGAATGCCGAGAACTGAGCAGGCTCTTTCATGCCAGGTGATCTGCGGGCCAGACGTTGGATCGAGTAATCCGGTCACTGCAGCATTGCTGTGGTCCGTGACGTGCAGAGCGCCACCAGAAAGCGTCCATGCAATCCAACTATCCACCGTGCCGATACACAGATCGCGGGCTCGCTCAGCGATAGCGGCAGCATCACCAACATATGTCTTGAGGAGCCATGCCGCTTTGGTGGCGGTCTGATTGGGAGCTAAGGCCAAGCCATGTTCCGCTTTGGCCATGATGCATTCAATGACAGTGCGCAGGTCCTGCCAACCGAGCCCAGGTCCAATTGGTACGCCAGTGTTGCGATCCCAGATGATCGTGGAAGCACGTTGGGTGGTGATTCCAACTCCCGATACGGGTCCACCTTGTGCGAGGGCGAGATGAGCCACCTCAAGAACAAGTCGGGCCATTTCAGTGGCGTCAAATTCGACCAAGCCCGGAGCGGGAGTTGTCGGACGAAAGGACCGATAGTTCGGAGCATCTACGGATGCGTCGGGTCGCACAATTGCGGCTCGCAATCCGCTCGTTCCAACGTCAATGACAAGTATGGATGAGGTCATAGTTTTCTTCGTCCCTGGGGCAGAGCACCTCGGTGTTGCATCACAGAACCAATAAAACCTCCGATAACACTAACTGTCAGAGTAATCGTAAAATTAAATAAGACTGCGATCCAATTCACTTCGGCGCCACGCACCAACTTAACAACAATGAAAAGAGTTTGCGCTGCGATGTAGGTCGCGGACGCAGTCACCATGGCATGTGTTAGCGGTGTGCCGCGTTGTTGGTGCCATGCCGCAATTGCCGAGCCAAGTAAAAAACCAAGGGCAGCACAGAGAGCCAAGAAAATAGCGAGGCCGCTGTTGTCAGAAAAGATGCGCGCCGCAATAGAAAATGGCACCGCAAAAACAAGAGCCACGGATGAGCCAGAGCGAATAGCTAAACGATCCCAGCGTGATGAAGAACCGGGTTGGGTGTTCATGGCCAATTGAGGGCAGTCAAATAGTCGGGAATCGGCAATCCCATTTTGCCTGGGTTCAAGATGCCCTGTGGATCAAGGGAGTTCTTCATCGCAATCAGCACGGCGAATGATGACCCCATCGTTTCACGGACGAATCGCGCTCGGTTCAGACCGACACCATGGTGGTGGCTGAGGTTTCCACCGTGAGCGAGAACGCTGCGTGCGCCAGCATCCCACATCGCAAGGTAGGTGGACTCCACCTCGCCGGGGGGCGGAGTGGCAGCAAAAGTAAAATACAAACACGCGCCATCGATATAACTGTGGGATAAATGACAGGTTGCTGAGCGGGCGTGTGGCACGGCCAACATGGCTTGTCGAGTTGCGTCAAAGATTGCCGGCAGAGCGGACCACGGTGCTGCAATTTCCATCGTGTCAACAACGAAACCTTTTTTGGTGAGCGCTTGCAGTGCGCTGGTGTCGTTGCGATGATGCATCCATTTCTCCACCGCGTCAACATCGCGTGGTATGCAACCGATCGTTGCCAAGCATTCTTCTTCGACGATTGACATTGAGGCATTGACGGAAGCGACATCGCCCTCATCAAGTACGAGTAAGGCACAGATGACGCCATCGCCACCTTGACCGCGCTGACTTTCTGGCGCATCGTACAAACGCAGCACGGCAGGAGTGGCGCCACGTCGCATGATGCGGCGGCAGGCTTCGAGTCCATCTTCGAAGGTGGCAAAACCGAAAGCGGCTCGACGTTCCAAAGTCGCCACGGGATGACATTTCAGCCAGATGCGAGTGATGATTCCGAGTGTGCCTTCACTGCCAATGAAAAGTTGGTTGAGATCAGGTCCGCTTGCGGCCTTTGGTGAACCCCCCGTGCGCACAATCGTGCCGTCAGCAAGTACCACCTCGAGACCAATGACCATGTCCTCAATCTTGCCGTAGCGCGTTGAGTATTGACCGGCGCCGCGACACGCAACCCAACCACCGACCGTGGCAATATCAAAACTTTGTGGATAGTGACCCACTGTGAGTCCCATGGGCGCGAGATGTGCTTCAAGATCGGGTCCGAAGGTGCCCGGTAAAATCTCAACGGTGAGCGACTCGTCATCAACACTCACAACACCCTGCATCGCTGTGGTGTCCAGAACCACTCCGCCGTATAAAGGTATCGATGCTCCACAGACTCCACTTCGACCACCAGCAGCGGTGACGGGAATTCGCTCCTCATTGCAGTAGGACAACAGATGGGCAATCTGTTCAGTTGAGGCGGGCCGACAGACAGCGGCAGCTTGCGCGGGTACTTCGCCGGCAAGCCCCCAATGCATTGTCAGTGGCCACCAGTCACGACTTGCCTCGGCGGTGACGCTTGGGGAGGTATCAGTTGAACAAATCTGAGATAAGGCAGTGATATGTGACGCCTTCAAACCAATGACCGTATGCCCAAAATGACTTGCAACGTGACCGTCTTCGGCCGTGACAAGATCAATGGGTGATGTGATGTGATATTCAAAAAGTTTCTTATTCATAGGAGTTCCCCTCAGGAATAGAGATCACTTTGGGCGATGCTGCCGGCGACGATTTCATGCTCACAGATTTCGTTAAAGGCGACAATTTCACTTTCAATGCGCTCGGTGGTCCAGTTTGCATATGGTGCCACAATCTCGGCGACGGTTCGCGCAGCTTGTTGGGTGGCGTGACGATCAAACAACAATGCGCGTGTGCGACGCGACAAAATATCGTCCAGGGTTGTGGCCATTTCATAGGTCACCGCGAAAACTGCTTCCGCCATGACGTAGGGCAAACCTGGCACCATCGGCGCTGCCAATCGCGCATCAGAGTCCATCATCGCAGTGACTACGGACGCATCTGATCCAAAGCGATGAGCGAGATGGGCATCAAAACTTCCGGAAACCTGAGGTTCTTCGAATCCGCGAGCGCCGTGCAGTTTGAGGTTTTTGGTCTGACACCGCTTGCTCTTGTGCTCTAACTTCAGTGCACTCAGTACATCAAGAGCGGCGTCAACTGTGTCTTGAGCCATTTCGCGGTACGTCGTTAGTTTTCCGCCAGTGACCGTGATGATGCCTGAATTTCCGGTAAAAACCAGGTGTCTGCGCGAGAGGTCAGCAGTGCGTGCTGCCTTGCCACCTTGACCCGTTCCATCGGCGGCGTTGACTTGTTTGACAAGCGGTCGTAACCCAGCCCATACGCCAGTGACATCTTGCGTCGTGATACCAGTTGTCACACTGGCATTGAGAGCACGCAGGACATAGTCAATGTCATCTTTGGTGCACTGCGGATCATCAACTGGGCCCTGATAGTCGGTGTCGGTGGTTCCGACATAGGTATGGGTGAAAGTGCCGTCAGGTTTGGGTCCCCACGGGACAACAAACAAACTGCGCTTATCTTTGGGCACGGGAATGATCACAGCAATATCGTTGCGAACTTTCTCCCATGGCACAGTGACGTGCACGCCTTTGGCTGGCCGAATCGTGTCGGGGTCGATTCCATTTTCAAGAGTCCGTACAGCGTCGGTCCACACCCCGGCGGCGTTAATCACAACATGGGCCTGCACATCAATTGATTCACCATCGCAAAGAACCGTGACACCATTGGCTTTTGAGTCCGACGAGCGCAAAATGTTGGTGACTGCACAACGGTTGATGATGACCGCGCCGTGATCGGCGGCAGTACGCGCTAGTGCCAGACATAACCGAGCGTCATCGGCTTGAGCGTCGTAATAGATGTACGCCGATGCCAACCGTTGACTCGGCATAGTCGGCATATGAGATAGAGCATTTTTCTTGCGTAGTCGTCGGTGGATGCGACCAATTCGTGCACCACCCGTGATGTCGTACATCCATAATGCCGAACCGAGGGCCCGAGCAATCTTGCGTGAGACAACTCCATCTTTGGTGAGGATGGGCAACAGGAAGGGCAACAGCGTGACAAGGTGCGGAGCATTTCGTCGGAGTCGCTGCCGTTCGTACAGCGCTTCATAGACCAAGCGCACTTCACCTTGTTGTAAATAGCGTAAACCGCCGTGAATGAGTTTCGAACTTTTCGATGAGGTGCCTGAGGCGAAGTCGTAACGCTCCACAAGAGCAGTTTTTAAACCTCGTGACGCCGCATCAAGGGCCACGCCGAGCCCCGTTATTCCGCCTCCAACGACGAGGACATCGAAACGTTCGCTAGACAGTCGCTGGCGCATGGAGTCCCTGTTGAAATGATCGGGGGAGAGGGTTGAAGTCACCCTCCGAGAGTACTCGCAGTGCGCAGGTATGTCCCCGTGAGACAGTTATCACAGGTTGCTAATTAGCAGGTCTTGCGAAGAAAGAAAAAAGAGTCTAATTTTGACCTCGTGAAAGCTCCCGCAGAACTGACCGCAATGTTTCGTGCAAGTGGTCTCAAAGTAACGCCACAACGGCAGTTGCTCTTTCGTTTGATGCACGAGAACAAAAGCCACCCCACCGCGGAGTCCCTGTTTTCAGTCGCCAGTCATCACATGCCAGGAATCTCCTTGAGGACTGTGTACCAAACGCTGACCGATCTTTCGTCAATGGGTGAACTGCGATTGATTGATGTGGGCAGTGGGGCAGCGCGTTTTGATCCCAACCTTGATGACCATCATCATCTCGTATGTCAATCCTGTGGCGACGTGCGCGATGTCTATGTGTCTGGCTCGGGGCAACTTGATGTCAATGAATTAGACGGATTTTCTGTCGACACAACAACGATTCTGTTCCACGGTTTGTGTACGTCATGCCGTGGAACGCACAAGGTTTCCTCAACTGTGGCTGAGCCGCTAGTGGGGATTTCAAAAAGCAATACCTCCAGTAAAAACACAACCAACCCGAAAGAGAGAATGTCATGAGCCTCAACGGCACCAAGACACACGAAAACCTCAAGGAGGCGTTCGCCGGCGAAAGCCAGGCCAATCGCCGTTACTTGTGGTTCGCACAGAAGGCCGACATCGAGGGCTACCCCGACGCGGCATCATTATTCCGTTCAGTCGCTGAAGGCGAAACGGGCCACGCTCACGGTCACTTGGATTACTTGGCCGAAGTTGGCGACCCAGCATCTGGCGAGCCCATCGGAGAAACTGAGGCCAACTTTAAGGCCTCGATCGCCGGTGAGACTTACGAGTACACACAGATGTACCCAGGCTTTGCCAAGACCGCCCGCGAAGAAGGCTTTGCCGAAATCGCTGACTGGTTTGAAACTCTGGCTCGCGCCGAGAAGAGCCATGCAGGTCGCTTCCAAAAGGGACTCGACGATCTGTAAGCACAGTGCCATCTAGTAATGAGTTCATGCAAAATGTGTTATTCGGGGTGCTTCGTCCGTGATGGAGCACCCCGTAACACCATTGGTGAAACCTGAAGAAATTTTCCGCACAAGATTGAGAACGCCATGACGATCACATACGACCCGAAGCATCCGAAGTACCTTGATGAAAAGGACGTTCGTGATGAACTCACTAGGGTCTACGACCTCTGCCATGGTTGCCGTTTGTGTTTCAAATTCTGTACGTCCTTTCCCACTCTGTTTGATTACATCGATCAACATGATGATCAAGACGCTGGTCGCCTGACTCCTGCTCAGCAAGATCAAGTCGTTGACGAATGTTTCCAATGCAAGTTGTGCTACGTCAACTGCCCGTACATTCCGGGTCAAAGCGAATGGGAACTCGACTTTCCGCGTCTCATGCTGCGTGCTGATGCGATGCGCCACACGAATGATCAAGTTTCACTGCGCGATCGTCTGACGACAAACGTCATGGGCCATACGGACCTCTTGGGCAAAGTAGCGACGACGACATACCCAGTTCTCAACAAAATGATGGGCGCCAAACCGGGATCGGTCGTACGCAAGTTGATTGAGAAAACCTCTGGCGTTTCTAGCGAGCGCGTGTTGCCTCCTTTTGCCAAGCAACGCTTCACAACATGGTTTAATCGTCGACCAAAATTGCGGATCGGAAAGCGTCAGGGACGAGTTGCCTTATTCCCGACATGCCTCGTTGAGTATCAGGCCCCCGATGTCGGGCAGGATCTTGTCAAGGTTTATGAAAGAAACGGTATTGAGTGCACCTTGGCCGATACCACGCAATGTTGTGGTGCGCCGTTCTTGCATAGTGGTGACATTGACAGTTTCACCAAGATCGCTGAAAAAAATGTCAAGGCTTTAGCCAACACTGTTCGCAAGGGTCTAGACATTGTGGTACCTCAACCCACCTGCGGTTACGTGTTGAAAAAGGACTATCTGGATTATGTTGGTGGGCCCGATGCCGAGTTGGTGGCGGCTAACACGTATGACGCCAGCGAGTATCTGATGAAGATTCATAAAGGTGACGGCACATCGTTGAACACCGAGTTCCTCGGCGATGTACCGGAATCAATCACCTATCACACTCCATGTCACTTGCGTGCGCAGAATATCGGTCTGAAGAGTCGTGATCTGATGAAACTCACGGGTGCCAAGATCAAATTGATTCAGCAGTGCTCGGGGATTGACGGAATGTGGGGACTACGGGCAGAAAATGCCGAAATGTCCATACCTATTGGTCGAAAACTAGGTGACGAAATCATTAAAGCTGGTGGAGATGTTGTGGCCGGCGATTGTCATCTTGCTAACGGCGCAATCAATGAGCAGACCGGCAGAGTTTCGCTGCATCCGATTTCCTTGATAGCGCGTGCATACGGAATACCAGAAGAGTGAATACTCAAACCCGCAAGAAAGGCTAATCATGAACACTTTGACCCCCCGCAAACTTTCTCTTTCCGATATCGCCGATGTCCGTGCCTATGAGCGCGAGCGTCCCGAATTCAAAAATCGAATCATGGACATGAAGCAGCGTCGCCGTTTGGCACTCGGACCATTCGTCTCCGTCATTTTTGAAAACCGCGACACCGTGCGTTATCAAATTCAAGAGATGGCACGTGTTGAACGATTGTCAACCGATGAAGAGATTCAAGCCGAGATTGATACCTACAATCCGATGATCCCCGATGCCGGCCAACTCTGCGCCACGCTGTTTATTGAACTCACGAGTGAAGAACAGATGCGCGAGTGGCTCTCAAAGTTAGTGGGCATTGAAGGCTCATTGGTATTTCGTCTAGCCGGTGGTCGCGAGGTGCGCTCAATCACTGAAGCACAACATGCCGGGCAATTGACTCGTGATTATGTGACCGCAGCAGTGCATTATGTGCAGTTTGCCTTCACGCCCGATGACATTGCTGCATTAGCTGAAGGGGGAGCGTCGTTGACTTGTGATCATCCCGCTTACCGAGAAGAGATTTCCCTGACGCTGAGCAATGAGATTGAATTCCTCACGGACTTACATCCTTAGAGGCATAGCCGCAGGTTTCACCGCAGGTCACGGGCCTATTTCATTTTACCTCTTCACAAACGAGCGTCAGCCTTCTATTGTCTCGCCTAACGCAGATATCACCTAGGGGGGGCTTGGGTGATGACAGTGGGGGAAATGACATGGAACTCATATGGCGGTCATTAGGTGCATGTCGGGGTCTTGACCCAGACATGTTTTTCCCTGAGACTGAGGATCAAGCAGATGTAGCAAAGATGGTGTGTTCGGGTTGTGATGTGAGAATTTCCTGCCTTGAACATGCTTTGGCTAGTCGCGAAAAGGTTGGTGTCTGGGGCGGAACGACCGAGAGAGATCGTCGACGCATCATTCGTCACCGTCGCCGAGTGGCCTAAAGAGGTCCTCGCTAGCCTGTCAACTATGAGCGAGTCATCTTCGTCGTTGCCTATCACCTTGGAATCAATTGGTGGTTGGCCTGAACTCATTTCTTTGTTGCTTGACCGCAAAGACATTGATGCTGGCTATGCGCGTGCTGCAATGGCGAATATCCTCGCGGGCTCCGCCACGCCAGCGCAGTTGATTGGTTTTGTTGTGGCGTTACGAGCCAAGGGTGAAACCCCCGAAGAAATCTCGGGTTTATTAGATGCGGTTTTAGCGGCCGCTACGCTCGTTCCTCTTGATGAGTCACTGCGCGATCGGGCGATTGACATCGTGGGTACGGGCGGGGATCGCAGTCATTCAATCAATGTCAGCACCATGGCGGCCATCGTTGTCGCTGGTGCGGGAGTCCCCGTATGCAAGCACGGCGCACGGGCCGCTTCATCGCAATGTGGCACGGCCGATGTTCTTGAAGCCCTTGGAGTTGTCGTCGAACTATCGCCACAGGGTGTTCTGCGTTGCATTGAACGTGCCGGTATCGGTTTTTGTTTAGCGGCGCGTTATCACCCCGCTTTTCGCTTTGCGGCACCGGCCCGCCGCGAGATCGGAGTGCCGACGGTTTTCAATTTGTTGGGGCCGATGGCTAATCCTGGGCGCGTTAAACGCCAACTCATTGGAGTGGCGAATCCCTTGGTGGCCGAAAAGATGTTGGCATCATTGCGTTTGCACGGCGCAACGTCATCATGGGTCGTACATGGTGGCGGTCTCGATGAATTGACGACGACAGGACCGTCGACGGTTCTTGAACTGCGTGATGGTCATGTACGAACCTTCACGGTCGATCCTGTCGCTCTAGGTCTAGCCCCAGCAATCTCGACAGAACTGACTGGTGGGACTCCAGTCTTTAATGCTGACGTTGTGCGGCGTGTGATGGACGGCGAACATGGGGCGCACCGCAACATTGTTGTTCTCAATGCGGCGGCGGGTCTTGTCGTCGCAGATGTCGCTGATTCACTTGAACAGGGAATCGCTATTGCTGAAACAGCCATTGATTCGGGTCAGGCGTTTCAGGCACTGTCGTTATTAGTGAGTGAGTCGCAATCGGCATTAGCTGACTTTGGCGCTTAAGTCAGACGATTTATGACCTTGGCGGTGAGGGTTCCTGGTTCTTCGGCCAACATGGGTCCAGGTTTTGATGTCCTGGCGATGGCTGTGTCCATCTATGGCGAACTTGGCATCGTTGATCCATCTGCACAGTCGCACGGCCAAATCGCCACCACAAATCATCCAGCGAATGTGGCGTTTGTGCGAGCCGGCGGAATTGGAGAAGTGTGGGTGGACTCGGCGATTCCATCGGGTCGTGGGCTTGGTTTCTCGGCAGCGATGCGTGTCGGTGGAGTAGCCCTCGGTTTAGCGCAACGTCAAGGTATCGCCAAGACAGAATTTGCTCAGTTCATTGATGCGTCGCGCGGTGAACTTGTCGAACTCGCTGCTGAACTAGAAGGTCACTATGACAATGCTGCAGCCAGCGTTTGGGGTGGCGTGGTGTCGGCATCTCCTGAGCGTGTCGCCTTGATTCCGTTAGCCGCATCGATGAGAAGCGACGTGTCTGTCCTTGTGTGGATTCCACAATTTCAAACGGCGACATCAAAAAGTCGTCGGAATCTTCCAGACGCCGTGTCACGAGCGGAGGCGATTTTCAATATTGCCCGCGCCACACAGTTAGTCATTGCTTTGTCCACGGGCGATTTTGATTTATTGCCTTCGACTGCATCGGATCAACTGCATCAGGAAGTTCGCTTGTCCGATACTCCAATGTGTGCCGACGTAATGTCCGCGTTAGTCAACGCTGGGGCCTTGTCATCTTGGCTTTCTGGTTCGGGACCCACAGTCGCAGCTTTTGTCCGACGCACCGATGCAGCAGAGGTGGCACGGCTGATCGGGCGTGATTTCCCGTTAGGTCGAACTCAAATTCTTGACATTGATGTGCGCGGTATTCACTCAATCTAAGCAGCGGTATGCAGATCGAGACGATGCAGTTCGGGAACAGCTTGAATGGGCGAGGCCCATTGACCGCTGCAACTGGAAAGTGCAGGGTGCATATTCTCATCTTCTAAGAAACGAGCAATACACATCACTTCATCAAAGAGATGACGCTCAAGAGGTCCAGTGCAGGACTCTGAAGATTGATGAGGTTGCAAGAGAGGTGCGAGGGAATCCAAGACCTTGTTGCCTGTCACTGTGAGTGGGGAGAAAAGCTGTCCGTCCAGTCGAGTCCCGATGAGTACGCCACAGTCAATGTCGTAGTGCACATCGCTGTGCTGCAAACTCAATGAACCTGCATCACGTAATTGATCACAGCGACGTTGGCGATTGAGGGCTTGCACCAAAGCCTGCGTGCGGTCCCGCATCAAGGCGGCTTCTTCAAAGCGTTGCGCGATTGCTAAAGCGGTCAACCGTTCGTGCAGGAGGGCAAATAGTGCTGCAGGTGATGTAGTGAGCGAGGAGCTGATGAAATCAACGATGGTGCCATAGTGGGAGCGATCAGCAGTGCCCGAGCATGGGCACATAGCCACTCCAAGTCGGGCTGCTGAGCACACTGGGGCGTCACTTGGTGGCGTATAAGTGCGACCCA
>WLTJ01000220.1 GCA_009705435.1 Actinomycetota bacterium
GCACGTCATCTGACTTGATGGTCAAAAGTTCCTGCAAGCAATAAGCAGCGCCGTAGGCCTCAAGGGCCCACACTTCCATCTCACCAAATCTCTGACCACCGAACTGTGCCTTACCACCCAGTGGTTGCTGCGTGATCATGCTGTACGGTCCAGTTGAGCGAGCATGGATCTTGTCATCGACCATGTGCGACAACTTCAAGATGTACATGTAGCCAACGGTGATGTCATTGTCGTACTTTTCGCCAGTGCGACCGTTGAACAAGGACATCTTGCCTGTGGACTTGATCATCGGGGCATCAAAATGAGCCGATTCAGGTTTCAAGTTTTCAAAGATTTCAACAATCGTCGGTTGGTCACCGGACTGATCAACTTCGTCCCACTTAGCACCGTCGAAAACAGGCGTAGCAATGAAAGTTGCAGGCGGAGTATTAGCCAAAGTCTTGGACTCTGTCCCACGCAGGGCGGCCTCGCCAACTGCGCCGAACTCCACTCCGTTACGAGAAACACCGTTCCAACCCCAACGAGCGGCGTAACCAAGGTGAGCCTCAAGTACCTGACCGACGTTCATTCGGCTAGGAACACCAAGTGGGTTCAAGATGATGTCAACAGGAGTACCGTCCGCCATGTACGGCATGTCGGCCTGCGGAAGAATCTTCGAGATAACACCCTTGTTACCGTGACGTCCGGCCAACTTGTCGCCCACGCTGATCTTGCGCTTTTGAGCAACGAGAACCTTGACCATCTGGTTCACACCAGGTGCCAACTCGCCACCTTCGTTGCGGTCGAGCATGCTGACGTGAATCACCTTGCCACTTTCACCGTGAGGAACCTTGAGTGAGGTGTCGCGAACTTCGCGAGCCTTCTCACCGAAAATGGCACGGAGCAAACGCTCTTCTGGTGTGAGTTCGGTTTCACCCTTAGGGGTGACTTTTCCGACCAACACATCGCCAGGTCCAACTTCAGCACCAACGCGGATAACTCCACGCTCGTCGAGGTCGCGCAAGATGTCGTCAGACAAGTTTGGAATGTCGCGAGTAATTTCCTCGGGTCCAAGCTTCGTATCACGAGCGTCAACGGTGTACTCATGAATGTGAATCGATGTCAAGACATCATCGCGTACGAGACGTTCCGACAAGATGATTGCGTCTTCGAAGTTGTAACCCTCCCAAGGCATGAAAGCCACGAGCAAGTTCTTCCCGAGTGCCAATTCTCCGTTGTCGGTACTTGGACCGTCAGCGATGAGATCACCCTTCTTCAACTTCTGACCCTCAACAACACGTGGGATCTGATTGACACAGGTGTTGTGATTTGAGCGACGGAACTTCAACAGTTGGTAGACCCACTTGCCGATCGTTTTGTACTGCACGGTGATCTGTGCGCCGGAAACTTCGGTGACTTCACCCTCTTCTTTAGCCAAGATCAAATCGGCACCATCAGATGCAGCCTTACGCTCCATACCAGTTCCGACATACGGCGCTTCGGTGCGTACCAAAGGCACAGCCTGGCGTTGCATGTTGGCACCCATCAAGGCGCGGTTGGCATCGTCGTGCTCAAGGAACGGAATCAAAGCCGTCGCCACAGACACGATCTGCTTCGGCGATACGTCAATGAGTTGCACCTCATTAGGTGGAACCATCTTGATGTCGGTGGTGGCACCAAAGAAGCTTTCGGCTTCAAGCATGCGCTTCAAGTCGGCGAGGCTGGCAGCCTGCGGTGACTGACGCACGAGAATTTTCGAATCGCGGAAAGTTCCATCGGCGTTGACAGCAGTGTTTGCCTGAGCAACCACATACTTTTCTTCTTCGTCGGCGGGCATGTATTCAAACTTCTTCGTCACTTTGCCATTTTCAACTTTCAAATACGGCGTTTCAATGAAACCGTAATTGTTGATTCGTGCATAGGTACTCAGGGCGCCGATCAAACCAATGTTTGGGCCTTCTGGAGTTTCAATAGGGCACATGCGGCCATAGTGCGAAAAGTGAACGTCGCGAACTTCGAAGCCAGCGCGCTCACGGCTAAGTCCACCAGGTCCGAGTGCTGACAAACGACGACGGTGGGTGATACCCGACAACGGGTTCACTTGGTCCATCAACTGCGACAACTGGCTGGTTCCGAAGAACTCTTTGATTGCTGCCGACACTGGACGAATGTTGACCAAGGTGACCGGCGTAATGGATTCCGGGTCTTGGGTGGTCATACGTTCACGCACAACGCGCTCCATACGTGACAAACCAATACGAACCTGGTTCTGAATCAATTCACCAACCGAACGAATACGACGGTTTGCAAAGTGATCTTGGTCGTCAAGGCGGTAGCCAGGAGTCTGCGAAACAAGATGCAACATGTAGGTCACAGCCGCGAGAATTTCATTCGGGCGCAACACGTTGCCATCTTCTGGATCGCTTTCAATCGGTCGCTTGGCTGGATCATCAAGTTTTACCTTGAAGAATTCGCCGTGCTTGCGCACACCCTTACCGAAGAATTCGTCAAGCTTGGCGAGTTCGTCTCCGAGCTTGCGATCGATCTTGTAACGACCAACGCGTGAGAGGTCGTAACGCTTTGAATCAAAGAACGCGTTCTTAAAGTAGGCGCGAGCAGATTCAAGTGAAGGTGGTTCGCCAGGTCGGGCACGCTTATAAATTTCAACAAGAGCCTCGTCTTGAGTCGGCGAAATGTCGCGCTCTTTATCCCACTGATCAGCAAGAAGCGGCGTGACACCGTCGTTCTCTTTGAAGTGCTCGACAAAGCGATCCAGGAATCCTGGGAAGTTGGCTTCGTCATAACCGATCGCCCGTAACAATGTGAAAACACCCATGCGACGCTTACGCGCGACGCGGGTACCAGCGGTGACATACTTGCCAGGTTTGTGTTCGACGTCGAACTCAAGCCATTCACCACGCTGAGGGTGAACCGTGCCTTTAACCAATTGGTGCTTCGACAAGTTACGCAGACGATAACGCTCGCCGGCTTCGAAGATCACGCCAGGGCTACGAACCAACTGTGATACGACAACACGCTCGGTGCCGTTGACGATGAAGGTTCCCTTTTCGGTCATCATCGGGAAGTCGCCCATGAACACCAACTGCTCGCGCAATTCGCCGGTGCTGCGGTTGCTGAAGCGGGCGCGCACCAGAATTGAACGCTGATAGGTGTGTCCCTTTTGGCGGCACTCCTCAACAGTGAACTTAGGCTCGGGGAACAAGTCCTCGTCCAGCGGGTCGTACTCAAGCTCGAGGCTGAGATTCCCATGGAAGTCTTCAATCGGCGAGATGTCTTTAAACGTCTCGGCCAAGCCGACTTTCAGGAAGTTTTCGAAACTCACCTTTTGAACGTCTAGGAGATTTGGCATCTCCACGTTCTCTTGAAGAGATCCGAAAGAAAAACGCTCACGGTTATTACTTTTGCTGGCCAAGGTGAACTCCTAGTGGCTGAGGTACTACGAAAAGTGGGCAGAACAAACAACTAACTGACTAAAACATTCGCTAAAAGACTCTCTGAGATGGGCAAATACAAAAAGCGCGTCAAACCTAATTTGGGGAACGAAAAGGACAAGGGCGACACACGGCAACAGATGAGACTACCGCTCTCGGGCGACCATTATCAACCGCCACCAACAAAAGAGTTGGGCGAATACAACGAATCGGTGTGAC
>WLTJ01000221.1 GCA_009705435.1 Actinomycetota bacterium
GTTGAGGTCTTTGTACTCAGGCATCCAACGCCAGTAACAATTCCACATGAATTCGCGCCAGCCAATGACCTGGCGAATGAATCCTTCAGCACTGTTAATGGGGACTTTGCCACTTCGAAATGCTTCTTGCGCCGCATTCACTACTTCGCCTGGGAGCAAAAGACCAATATTCAGATATGGCGACAACAATGAATGAGCCAAGTGCCAATTCGATTGCAGCATGGCATCTTCGTGTTCACCAAACATCGGCAGAAGTTCTTTGACGAAAAAATCTAATCTTTCAAGCGCCCCTCTGCGACTCGTCGCCCAAGTACCATCCGGTACTGCCCCCCACGTTGTCTCAGATACATCACGCATCACCTCAGCATCAATCTCATCTAATTGCGCATAGACAGGCTGCGGCCACCGGTCATGGCCAGTCTTCGGCGGCGGTTCTCTATTCTCTTCATCAAAATTCCACTGTCCACCTGCAGGAGTGTCACCATCCATCAAGATATTTAGACGTTTTCGTTGCCAACGGTAAAAATCTTCCATCTTAAAAGTCTTTCGAGTACCTGCGAATTCTTCGAAGAGTGATGGATGGCAAAGAAATTGATCCGATAATTCAACGTGAACGTCAAGAGATGCAACAAGTTCTCGAGCAGCAAAACTGTTCGGCTCCGTGACTGAAATCTGTGATGGTGCACACATTTCCTGATGTCGCCTGACACCATCGCGCATTGAATCCGCACGCTGATAGTCAACGCTGAAACCCTCTTCTCGCAATTCATCAGCAAATCGTCGCATTGACGCAACGATGAAATGCGCTCTCTGAATATGCCAGCGACGAGACGCGACTTTGGCCCGTGATTCCACCATCAGAATCTGATGGGTATCCGGGCGAGCAAGGCGAAGGGCTCCGATATCGCGATTCAGTTGGTCCCCAAAGACCCAAATGGTTTCAAGGTTCACGCTGTTCATGGTAGGTGCAACAACCGCAGAGCGCCTGCTCGAGGTCTCAATAGCCATCATCAAAAACACTCTCGCTAGTATCTGTCCATGCGCTCAAAACTGATGCTGGTCTGCGGGCTCTCATTGTTGTCGGCGTGCTCTTCCTCGAACAATGCAGTCAAGGAGACGTCAACCACAATGGCCCCCATGAAAGAAACCTCAACCGTCCCTATCCAGATCATCATGGCGGACGATATCCCTGTCGCTCACACCCCTGAAGGCGGCTACGGCACTTCATTTCCTCCCCTCATCCTCGCCACATGCACGGAGCCGCTAGTTGCCGGAGCCCCAGACCTGCGCGGAATTTGGAAAACAATTTCCGCCACAAGGGGCGGCGAGACAGTCGCCCCCGATGACCGTTTGATGTCCTACACCGAGCGCATTGAGCAATGTGGAAATCGGATTGTGGATTGTGGCGGAGGAACAATCGCCGATGCACGCGCCGATGGGACTGCAGAAAATGGCGTCAATGACGTCTCAGTCTTTGACTACAAGACGCCAATTAACATCAGGGCCAGTTATGAAGATGGGGCCTTCGTTCTTCGCCCCGTTGGTCTTGAAGCTATTGAAGTTGTTCGCACACTAGACGCCGACGGTCATATGGTCTGGACGCGACCTGACATGGGTGGTATTCGTGTTGTGCTTGAGCGGGTCAGCGAGCCACAGTAGGTACCACTTCACGAGCAGGTGTGTTTCGATGCTAAAAGTGGTGTGCCTCGGCGACCCTTCTTGTGGCAAGATAATGGAATGGTTCAGCCTGCAGAATTCATACCGAGCACCGATGATCTCGTCAACAACAATCGTCTTTTTGCCAAGAGTTTCCCTGACAGTGGCCTACCTCTAGCTCCCAAACGACATCTCGCCATCGTGGCCTGTATGGACAGTCGCATGGACATCTTTCAAATGCTGGGTCTTTCCCATGGCGATGCGCACATCATCCGTAATGCAGGAGGTGTCGTCACTGATGATGTCATCCGTTCCTTGGTTCTCTCCCAAAGGCGGCTGGGCACCCAAGAGGTCATCCTGATCCACCACACAAACTGTGGTCTCCACAATGTTGATGAAGACAGTTTCAAACATGAGATTGAAGATGAGTGTGGCATTCGACCATGGTGGGCACTTGAGTCATTTCGCGATCCATATAAAAGTGTGACGCAAAATATGAAACGACTATCCATGAGTCCATTCATCAAACACAAAATGCATATTCGCGGCTTTGTCTATGATGTCACCGACGGGCTCTTGCACGAAGCACTGTAGATTTCCACCGAATCATCCGATCCAAATCACGGCCTCTACAGCGATTTGGACTTGGATTTTCCTCGACAACTGTCAGAACAAAACTTCACATGTTCCCAATCACGGGCCCACTTCTTACGCCACTCAAATTTCAAGCCGCATGATTCACAAATACGAGGCACAAATCCATTCTTGGTTTTAGCCACATAATTCATGCCCATAGAGTACGGTCATCTCATGCAACAAACGGCTTTACTTCTCAATTTCGTGGCAACTTGGGCCATGGTCGGAGTCATCTGGTTTGTGCAATTAGTTCACTATCCACTTCTTTCCATCGTGCCCGTTGAAAACGCTGCGTCAATCGCCATCGTGCACCAGCGACGCACTGGCTTCGTCGTCGGACCGCCCATGGCTGTTGAAGGAATCACCACATTATTCTTGTTGTGGTCCCGACCTGACGGCGTGTCATTGTGGATGCCATGGGTAGCCGCAGTGTTCCTTGCCATCGCACTCGGAAGCACGGTGTTGTTGTCAGTGCCGCGACACCAACGCATGGTTCGTCAACCTGATACGAAGACTGGACGCGAGTTAGTACTCACAAACTGGCCGCGCACCCTTGCATGGTCAGTGCGCGGTGTGCTCACTGCGCTGATGGTCTCCCAAGTACTGCTGTAATCGTTACATTCGCAGTTATTCACCAAACGGCTTCGAACAATTTCGTTTATCCCGGTACGGACGAGCCAACCCTAAGACCTCAACTATTTTTGTTCTCGGGCCAATTCTTTGGCCAATTCTCATTCACTGTCAGCGACCACTTTGGCTCTCGTCGTTCAAGAAAAGCCGTGACCCCTTCACGAGCATCAGCCTTACCCATCAAGTGCTGATGCAAAGCACTTTCGGCTTGGTTCATGTCGTCCGACGTCATCGAGAATGACTCCCACAGCAGACGCTTGCTGATTGCCACAGACACTGGAGCGGTATTGATGGCGATGTCGTGGGCGACTTCCAAGGCTTGCGGTAGAACTTCATCGTTTGCGAAAACACGTGAAGCAATTCCTAACTCAAGTGCCTCTATCCCATTGAAAGTCCGTCCTGTGAGCAAAATGTCAGCAGCCCTCGCAAGCCCAACGAGTCGCGGTAATGTCCAATGGCTCATGGCATCTGGCATCACTCCACGACGGACTTGCACAATGCCATATTTAGCGTCCTGCGCCATAAAACGCAGATCGCAATGCAGAGTGAGTGTCAGTCCGATACCGATGGCATGACCGTTGACCGCTGCTATGACTGGCTTACGAATCTTCCATGCGGGTGGGTTCACCGGGTTGGAACTGAAATCTGTTATTTCGGTTTTGTCAAAGACATCGGAGCCATGTGAAAAATCAGCACCAGCACAGAACGCTGGAGGAGTTCCCGTGA
>WLTJ01000222.1 GCA_009705435.1 Actinomycetota bacterium
ACGACCAATCGTCCATTGAGTCGATCTATGACATCCTTGACCCACTCGACCGCCGATTGCTGCCATGGAATGCGAGCGCCAAGAGTTGCTTTGGTTGGTAAATCAAAATTTGTCCTATCAAGCAGCGAATGTAATACCTCACTCAATGACCCATCTCGATGCGTCACCCAAGCCTCACGCCACTCACCATCGTTGACAAGTAAACGAAAAGGAAGATTGTCTAGTAGTTCATTGGCCAACACAACTCCATTGAGAATTCCTGTCGGCAATGACTTCATCGACGTCACACCAACTGGATGGCTGGCCCATTGTGATGCGGCAATTTCTACGCACACGTAACGCGATGAATCACCGCCGAGACATTGTGGTTGCGCAGCGATAATTGATCTGGCCAATCCGCCTGGGCCACATCCCACATCAAAGATACGGAAATCACTGGGACTTCCCATGGCAATCCACCATGCATCAAGTGCGCGCCCTATCACTGTGCCAAAGAGTGGACCTATCTCCGGCGAGGTGATGAAATCACCGCGACGACCTGCACGACCGACGCCAGATGTATAGAAACCTGCCGGCCCATAGAGGGCCTCGTTCATAAAGTGGTCAAAGCGAAACTCTTGGTTTTCCGCAGCGTCGATGACACCGCCGATGTGCTCAGCGGCCGAAAGCACCAGTGAGATCGGCGAGATCGCCGAAACGCAAGACTGCACCAGGCAAGACACCGAAAACGATGGTCGCCGTCGTGGTGATAACCATCGCCGCTATCAACGAACTTGGAGTTTTGACCGCTGAAGTTTCACCATGTGGCGCTGGCTTCATCCAAATCTCACGCATGATGCTGCCGTAGTAACCAAAGGCCACGACTGAGTTCACGGCACCGATAACTGCGAGTGCATAACCCCAGTTGCCACCAGCTTCGAGAACGGCGCGGAAGGCAGTGAACTTAGCGATCCATCCGCCGAGCGGCGGGATACCAGCCAGTGATGCCAAGAAGATTGTCATCAAGACTCCGAGGCCTGGAGCATAAGAAAACAATCCTCCAAAACTGCTGATCTCACCACTACGAGTCGTCCGCGAAGCAGCGATGACAACGGCGAACATACCAAGGTTCATTGCCGCGTACACAATGAGGTACACAACCACCGATTGCAAGGCTGGTCCAGCGGCATCGCCCGTAC
Source organism: Actinomycetota bacterium (assembly GCA_009705435.1). Lineage (GTDB taxonomy): Bacteria > Actinomycetota > Acidimicrobiia > Acidimicrobiales > Ilumatobacteraceae > Casp-actino8. The sequence goes on from WLTJ01000222.1 coordinate 1,179, forward strand.
CGGCAACTGCCAGAGGCATCAAGATGAAACCACCTTGGCTAATGCTGGAGTAAGCCAACATTCGCACGATGTTCGTTTGACGCAACGCCAATAAGTTGCCGACAGTCATCGTGATTGCCGCTAGCACCCACAGGAGGGGTTGCCATACATCTTGAGCCTGCGGGAAGCCCACATAAATCAAAGTCACCAACGCCACAAATCCGGCCGCCTTACTTGCCACTGAAAGAAACGCTGTGACGGGAAGAGGTGCGCCTTCGTATGTATCAGGAGCCCACGAATGAAATGGAACGGCAGAAACCTTGAATGCGAACCCAATCAAAGTGAAGGTGATCGCTAATGCTTGAACACCACCGAACTGACCCTTGACAGTCAATTCACGACCGATATCGCTGAGCAAAGTGCTATTGGTGACTCCATACAGCAAACTCATGCCGTACAACATGATGGCTGAAGCAAAAACACCGAGAAGGTAATACTTGATTCCAGCCTCATTGCTCTTGCGATCTCGTTTGCGCCAGGCAGCCAACATGTAGCCAGGGATACTCAACATTTCCAAAGATACGAAGATGCTGACGAGGTCGCGACTTGAAGCCATCATCACCATGCCAGCAACCGATGTGAGGAGCAAGGTGTAGTACTCGCCCTGGTAGTAGTCGCCTTCTTCAACATGATTCTGCGAGAGAAGCACCACCACATAACCAGCGATCAAGAACAGTGCTTTCAATGTCAGCGCAAATTCGTCAACCACATAGCGACCGTCGAATAGTGATCGCACATTGATGTCACTGACCGCCAACGTGAGAACAGGAACGAGGGCACCGAGCATGACGAAACCAGTGAGGCTCGCCGTGATCCATTTTTTTGTTTCACTGGTGAACAGATCCACAAGGATGATCAGACAGATGCCGCCAGCCAAGATGATCTCGGGCGCGATGGCGTGATAGTCAACCGATGGTGACTTCCACGGCATCTGAGCGAGAATCGAATACAGCACGAATCAGCCTCCGAAGGCCTTCAAAGCCACCTGCACAGCGGGATCAATAATTTTGAACATCAACTGCGGATAAACACCGAAGACAACAATGGCCAACAAGAACGGTGTCCAAGCGATCCATTCAAAAATATTGACATCGTGAATATCGCTGCCATGATCGTCATGGCTGTGCTTACCGTGTCCGTGATCATCGTGAGATTCCCCCGCGAACTCAGGCTTTGGCTCACCAAAAGCGATGCGCTGGAATAGCCACAGCAAGTACCCTGCGGCCAAAACCGTACCGAGAGCGGCGATCACCATGTAGACCCGGAAAGTGACCTCGGAGAGGCCAGCTGCAGGGGAATAGGCCGAGAGAATCGCTGGGAATTCGCCCCAGAAGCCAGCTAATCCAGGAAGACCGAGTGAAGCCATGGCACAGAAACCAAGGATCCAACCAAGGCGCGGCATCTGCTTGAGCATGCCTCCCAAACGAGCGATCTCCAAAGTGTGATAACGCTCTTTGACACTGCCGGCCACGAAGAACAACATGCCCGTAATGAGACCATGGGCCACCATTCCAAAGATGGCGGCGTTAAAGCCCATCGGAGTCAACGTTGAAATACCGAGCATCACGAAGCCCATGTGGGCGACCGATGAGAAGGCAATCAAACGCTTCATATCGGTTTGTGCCAAACATCCGAGTGCTCCATAAATAATTCCGATGACCGCTAGCAAACCAATCCACGGAGCCCACTCTTTGGCAGCCTCCGGGAGAATTGGAATTGCAATACGTACAAAGCCGTAGGTGCCAAGTTTCAGCAAGATTGCAGCCAAGATCACGGAGCCTTGCGTCGGTGCTTGTGTATGAGCATCGGGCAACCAAGTGTGGAATGGGAACATCGGTACTTTGACGGCAAACCCGATAAACATTCCGCCGAAAATCCAGATCTGCGCCGAACGGCCAATCAAACCGCCATATTCGGCAAGTTGCGGGATGGAGAACGATGGTTCGACACCCTCGGGTAGAACACCTCGAACCTTATAGAACAAAGCAATGAATCCGACCAGCATCAATGCCGAGCCGAACATGGTGTACAAGAAGAACTTCAGCGATGCGTACTGGCGATCTTCGCCACCCCACACGCCAATCATGAAGTACATCGGCAACAACACCAGTTCAAAGAACACGAAGAACAAGATCAAGTCTTGAGCCACGAATGTTCCTGCCATGCCTGTCTGCAAAATCAGCATCAAGATCAAGAATGCTTTGGCATTTCCAGGCGAGGGAATATGGTTCCACGAATAGACCATCACCAAAACCGTGACCACCATCGACAAGAAGTAGAGCGGAAGGCTCATACCATCTAGACCAATTGTGTAGTTGCTGGAGATGACTTTGATCCATTCGGTCTCAGCAAAAAACTGCAATTTTCCGGCTTGATCAAAGTCGAATTGGGTCAGTGTGAAAAAGCCCACGCCAAGAGTTGCCAGCGCGG
>WLTJ01000223.1 GCA_009705435.1 Actinomycetota bacterium
TCCATCCCGCTGACGGAGTCTCGGTGAGCCACGCATCGTCACTCAGGAGAGCAATGACATCATCAAGTGAGTCCTGCTCGGCTTGCAGATCGTCAATCATCTCCGCCATGGACATCAGACCATGTTGTCAGATTCGACGCTGATTCGACTTGCCCGGGAAATAGAACCGAGCGGGGGTTTCCCCCCGCTCGGTCAGTTCCGGTCCCGAAATTGAATGGGATCAAATCACTTCTTTTTTGGAGCTGCTTTCTTAGCTGCCTTCTTAGGGGCTGCCTTCTTAGCTGCTGCCTTCTTCTTAGGAGCTGCTTTCTTAGCTGCCTTCTTAGGGGCTGCCTTCTTAGCTGCTGCCTTCTTCTTAGGGGCTGCTTTCTTAGCTGCCTTCTTAGGAGCTGCCTTCTTAGCTGCTGCCTTCTTAGGGGCTGCCTTCTTTGCTGCTTTCTTAGGAGCGGCTTTCTTAGCTGGAGCTTTTTTTGCTGCCATGGGATGAACCCTTTCTGTTTGGTTTGCTATTTATTTGGATTAAGAGTCGCCTTGAGCGTCGAGCTCGCAGCGAATTTCATTTGACGTGATGCGGGGGACTCCATGGAGACACCAGTCTGCGGATTACGAACCGTGCGGGCAGCACGAATCTTGGTCGTGAATGAGCCGAAGCCCGGCCACGCCACTTTGTCGCCCGTTTTGGTCGCTTCTACTAGGTGATCAAAAAAAGCACCCAAGGTTCGCTCGGCGTCAGCCTTGCTCACATCGGCACTCTTTGCCACCGCATCTATCAACTCTGACTTAGTCATTCGGATTGTTTCCTTCTCAGTTCTCGGGTGGAACTATCCACAGTTGATTCACTTTTGAGGCCATTTACAAGTATTCAAGTTATTGCAAATGCAACAAACTCGCCTTGGATCGACTAGTTGACGTCGCGGACGGCCAAATTCTTGGACCAGTTCGGCCGTTTCACCAGCCGACGACACGACGAGCAAGAAGAGTTTGTCACGACCGAGTCCACCAGTGGTGGATCCCTATGTCCAAGATCAAAGCGTGTCAAATGCTCCAGATGTTCATAAAAAGTTTCCCTCAAAATGCCCGCATCTCAACGGCAACCTTTGTCAAACTAGAACTACTTGAAAGCGTGAAGGAGATTTGGTGACGAAACTGCTGCGGGACACAGAACACGGTGACGAAGAGTCCGATCTTGAGCCTCGAGGACACAAACCCCAGGTTGAAAGTGAGTCCCAACTGGTGCCTGCGCAACGTACGACCCGAGTTGTTCTTGACACATCCGTGTTGATTGCAGATCCCAATTGTTTGTTGGCCTATCCCAACTGTGACATCGTCATTCCCCTCACAGTCATTGAGGAATTAGATGGTTTAAAGAGCAGACCTGACGATGTAGGTCGAGCAGCACGTGCAGCGTTACGGGGTCTTGAAGACATCCGAATGCGCGCCGGCGGTTCGCTCGCTCACCCAGTTCTGTTGGTGCAAGATGACGACAACACCGCAACCGTGCACATTGAAATCAATGGCATCCAGAAGCATCTCCTGATCGAGCATGGCCTCGACGCCACGAAGGCAGATAACCGAATTATCGGGGCTGCTCTCGGCCAAGCCAACCATGCGCCGACCCATATGGTCTCCAATGATGCCGCCTTGAGATTGAAGGCTGCGCATCTTGGTCTCACAGCCCATGAGCATCATCTCGCGGGTCGGCAGTCGTCAACGCGACCAATGGGCTGGGTCACGCTTGACTGCCCCGCAGATCTTGTGGACCATCTCTACGGTGGAGGCACGGTAGACCCGATTGAAGTCGCTCCGAACGGCTCACTTGCAGAGAATTCTTTTGCCGTACTTCGTTCTGGATCACAATCAGCGTTAGCGCGGTGCGTGAATGAGTCACTGCATCTGATCCCCCAGGCATCACCTGAAGCTTGGGGATTACGCGCTCGATCTAAGGAACAGCGCTTCGCTTTGGACCTACTGCTAGATCCTGAAGTAAGCGTCATCGCTCTCGACGGGCGGGCCGGCACGGGTAAAACGGTTCTCGCAATTGCCGCTGGATTGGATCAGGTCGTTGAACAACGCCGTTACGAGAAGTTGGCGGTGTACCGCCCGTTGGTCGCAGTGGGACGAGCCGATGTTGGCTTTCTTCCTGGAGGGTTGGAGGAAAAACTGGATCCCTGGATGTCAGCAATCCACGACGCCATTGTCGCTCTCACCGATCAGCGTTCGAACCGCGAGGCGCGGACCATGATTGATGAACTGATGTCACGGAATCAGTTGTCGTTGGAGTCAGTGACTTTTCTGCGAGGTCGCTCGCTACATCGCCAGATCGTCGTTGTCGACGAGGCGCAAAACCTTGAGCCGACGACATTGAAGACGATCCTGACCCGAATTGGCGAAGGTACAAAAGTGATATTCACCGGCGATACCAGTCAAATTGACGCTCCCTATTTAGGGGAATCAAATAATGCCCTAGCCGTTCTGATCGGTGCCTTCAGGGGTCAAAAGTGCTTTGGGCATATCACTTTGACATCGTGTGAGCGCAGCGAAGTGGCCTCTTTGGCCGCCGAACTGCTGTAAGTCACCAACTGCCGTCAGTCCTTCGGCATTATCTCCTAGTCATGTTTGGTATGTGACATTCGGCGCAAAATGCAGAATTTGGTTGACTTGGCTCTTTTTCAGATTTAGTGTTAATTAGGTCAGAGGTGAAAAGTAAAAAGTTTCCCCCTACGACTTAGCGAAAAAGAGAGTGAGTCATCAATATGTCCGCTTTAGAGTCCTCCCCACTGTCAATCCCCTCGTCGGAGAATTGGATGGACCACGCTGTATGTCGGGGTCGCACAAACTTGTTTTTCCCCCCAAAAGCTGAGCGCCCCCAGGCTCGGGTCCGCAGAGAGGCTCAAGCACGATTGCTCTGTCGTACTTGCCCAGTCGCAACAACCTGCCAGGACTCTGCGCGCCAAAACCGTGAGTACGGATATTGGGGAGGCGAGTCAGAAGAAGAGCGTCACCTCGCCGGATTCACCGTCGCCGCTCCAATCGGAATCCGCACCAGGGGCGTACGCTCCGTCAGTTGATCTCCGTCTTGAGTGCTTAGGCAATCCGTTGGCAGACCCCTGCTCTAGGGTGCTGTTTGTGAATCAAGAAAAGTTGTCGGTCAAAACATCGACCCGTTTCGCAGTTTTGGATATCGAGACTACGGGTCTCAGCGCCAGCGAAGATCAAATCTTGCAGGTTGCGGTAGTGCTCATGGACTGGCCCAACGTCGGGCAACAGTCGTTACCTGAACGAAGCAAGGTCTCCGAATGGGTGACGTATGTTCGACCATCACCTCTACTCAGCAGCAATCTCGGTCCGCAGGAAATTCATGGAATCCGCCGACGCCAATTAATTTTTGCCCCATCCCTGAAAAAGTCGATGACGACTTTGGCTGAACTGACGAGTGGGTGCATCGTTGTCGCCCATAATGCACCATTTGACACCGGATTTTTATACGCCGCAGCAAGCTCGCACAACATTGAGTTGAATTGGTCGGGTGTGTTGTGCACCTTAAATATGTCCCGCCGCCTTGATCCAGGTCGCCAGCAAAATCACAAATTAGCTACGGTCTGCGAACGCTACGGCGTCGCGCTCACTCATGCCCACGA
>WLTJ01000224.1 GCA_009705435.1 Actinomycetota bacterium
GAAGGCGTGGCTGGACATATCACGGTGCGCGATCCCGAACTCACTGATCATTTTTGGGTGAACCCTTTTGGGCTGAGCTTTCGCCACATGCGCGTCAGCGATTTGTTGTTAGTCAACCATCACGGCGAAGTCGTCCACGGAACAATGCCCGTCAATCGTGCTGCCTTTGTGATTCACTCGGCGATACATAGCGCGCGTCCCGAAGTCATCGCCGCCGCGCATGCTCACTCGGTGCATGGTAAGGCCTTCAGTTCGCTCGGTATTCCACTTGACCCCATCACTCAGGACGCCTGCATTTTCTACGACGATCACACGGTGATCGCTGAGCAAGGTGGTGCCGTCGTTTTTGATGTCGAGGCCGGCAAAGAGATGGCAGAGAAATTTCCTACGGGCAAAGCCGCTATCCACCTCAACCATGGCTTATTCACAGTGGGCTCAAGCGTTGAAGAAGCAGCGTTCTGGTTCTTGTCCATGGACCGTTCATGCCAAGCACAGTTGCTGGCGATGGCTGCCGGAACACCAAAATTGATCAAACATGAGTATGCGCAATATACGCGTGAACAAACCGGCCATTCACTGGCTGGATGGTTCCAATTTCAACCGTTGTGGCAGGAGATTTGCCGCACCGACCCCGAACTCTTCGACTGAACACCAACGCCGCTTCGACAGCTGACGAGTCGCACCTCGCAGGCTTTTTCAATACCGCCTCACCTGAGGCACTTTTTGTATTGAGTGCTGTCGCCCAATACATCGGGGCAGTCATCGCCATTGATCTCTTTGATCAAGTCAATCCTGCAACAGTTGCTTGGTTGCGAGTTATCGGCGCATCTCTTGTTTTGATACTGATCTCGGCAAGGAGAATTTTTCACCCACGGGATCGACAGCGATGGACCCGCCAAGACTTACTGGCAATGGCCACTTTTGGTATCGCTACTGCACTGATGAATACCTTTTTTTATCTTGCCATCGAACGGATCCCATTAGGTAAAGGTGTGGCCATTGAGTTCATCGGTCCTATTTCCGTTGCTGCCTTACGCACGCGGTCACGGCGCAACGCTCTGGCCTTATTGTGTGCAGCTGTTGGCGTAGCTGTTCTCAGTGGCGTTGAACTCAGCGGAGAACCACTTGGTTTACTCTTCATTTTTTTGGCATCCGTGATGTGGGCCACATATATCGTGGTTGGTTCGCGTGTTGCTCAACAAAATCGCGGCGTGTCTGGACTCGGTCTTGGATTAGCCATCGGCGCTTTGGTCGTGACGCCGATTGGATTACCTGGCAGTGGTCCGGTGTGGGCCGCTCCGCATTTACTCTTTTTATGCTTCTTTGTTGGCGTGATGTCTAACGCCATCGGCTACGGCATTGACCAATCCGTCCTACGCCGTATACCCATACGACGCTTCAGCGTATTGCTCGCGCTCTTGCCTGTCACCGCCACAGTTGTGGCCTTCATTGCTCTTGATCAAAGACCCAATGCATTAGATCTTTTCGGCATGACATTGGTTTTAACTGGAGTCTTCATTCAAGAAAGAGAAAAGATCAACTCTTGATTTAGTGACCCATCCACGGGGCGCAGAGACCATCAAGGTCGCGAACTTGAATCTGTTCTCTGTTGGCCCATGTCACCAGGTTCGTCGGGTCGGGCTTCAAGTTGAAAGTGCGAAATGACATCTCGGTTGTATCCACAGCCAAAATACGCCCGATTAAAGGCTCTCCTAAGTCAAGGAGCACCTTGATCGTCTCCAAAGCCTGAATCGAACCAATAATTCCTGGCAGAACACCAAGCACTCCTGCCTCAGCACACGACGGTGCCAGTTCGGCTGGAGGTGGCTCGGGAACCATATCGCGATAGGTCGGACCTGCCTTGGGATGGAAGACCGAGACCATACCTTCAAAGCGAAAAATTGATCCATGAACAACAGGAATGCCCAACTTCACGCTGGCGTCGTTGAGTAAATAGCGCGAGGGGAAATTGTCCGCTCCATCAACGATGACGTCGTATCCAGAAATGATTTCCATAATGTTGTCGGCGCACAAACGTGTGTCATAGGCGATCACTTTGACGTCAGGATTTAATAACTGCAAAGTCTTTTTGGCTGATTCAACTTTGCGATCGCCAATTCTCTCCATGTTGTGCAGAATCTGACGTTGCAAGTTGCTGGCATCGACTTCGTCCATATCAACGATGCCGATTGTTCCGACGCCCGCCGCAGCAAGGTACATCGCCGATGGTGAACCAAGTCCACCTGCACCCAACATCAACACTTTGCTACCCAACAATTTTGCTTGACCCTCGACACCAACCTCGGGCAATGTGAGGTGGCGCTTATATCGATTCATCTGCTCTGGACTCAGCGACGCAGGAGATTTCCACTCCCGACCCTCGTCCTTCCATTTGCCGTATCCCCCCGCCATGGACAACACATTCGAGTATCCGAGTTGGCCCAATGTCGCAGCGGCGAAAGCACTCCGCACTCCGCCCGCGCAATACACAATGATTGGGGCAGTCTTATCGGTAATGCGGCCTTCAATTTGCGCTTCAAGGTGCCCACGAGGAATGTGCAGGGCACCGATTAACGCCCCTTCGGCGTATTCATCGGGCTCACGAACATCCAAAATACTCACTCCACCAGCAGAGATCGCAGCGTCCGCAGTCGCTGTATCAACTTCAGTAGTGACAGATTTAGCGGCGGAAAGTAAGTCCCGAAAGGTAGCCATGTTAAAAGCCTACCTAGTTAGTCGGGAATTGCCACAAGGGCTGGCAGCAACTCGCTGATGTCTCCGAGTAAGAAGGCATCGGCGTAGTTATCCATCTCTGTGGGTTGACCATTAATGATCACCACTTTCGCGCCAGCTGCCTTGCCACGCGGGACAACATTGGCCGCAGGCATGACATTGAGTGAACTGCCGATCGCCAAAATCAAGTCAGCTTCTTCGGCCGCTTTCAACGCCGCCGCAATCACCTCTTCAACCAATGCTTCGCCAAACAAGATCACATCGCGTTTCATCAAACCGCCGCACTTCAAACATTTTGGATCCGCCTCCCCCGCATCAACTCGCTTCAGAGTTTCTTCAACGGGACGTTGCTCACGACAACTAATACAGCGCGTGAACTGCCATGTCCCATGCACTTCATGCACCAATTCGCGTGAGTTGCCCGCGCCGACATGGAGACCGTCGACATTTTGAGTGACCAAACCGTGGAGTTGTCCACGCTGTTCTAATTCAACTAACGCATAATGGCCAACATTTGGTTCAACACTGCGCAGTCGGCGGTCGCTTGAGGCTTTCCAGCCGGCGATGCGAACTTCTTCGTCCTTTAGATAGACGCGAATATTTGAGGCCTTTTCCGCCAGTGGATTCTTCGTCCACAAACCATTGGGTCCGCGAAAATCGGGAATACCTGAGGCTGTCGAGATTCCTGCTCCAGTGATTGCTGTGATGCGTTGCGCTTCAGCGATCCACTGGCGCACGAGCGCAAACTCGCTTGAATTGACATTTTTGATCAACATTGTTTCCTCATCACGACTCACAAAATTATTCCACTATTCACCGATCTAGAACGACTCACGCTCACATTTGTGTGCTCTCCCCCAATGAGAAAGGCGCACCAGCGTTATGGCATCTAAGCATTCCA
>WLTJ01000225.1 GCA_009705435.1 Actinomycetota bacterium
GTGTAGTGCTCGCCTGAAAATGAGAACGGGCCTTGCGCCATGGCTCCCTTGATGACCTTGATGCCTTCCACGAAACGATCAATGCGAATTTTCGCCGAGTCATAGGGAATGCCCATTTGCTCGTAATCGCTGATCATCCATCCAGCGCCGATACCAAGTTCTAGGCGACCATCGGACAGGACATCCATGGTTGCTAGTTCTTTGGCCAGAACTGCTGGATGTTTGTAGTCATTGTCCCAGACCAAGGCTCCAACGCGCAGCGTCGTCGTGACATTCGCCGCTGTCATCAAAGCCGGAACTGGCGCCATTTGCTCGTCGTAATGGTCGGGCATCGTCAGGCACGAATAGCCCTGGCCCTCGGTGCGGAGCGCAAGGTCCACCCATTCTGCACGAGTTTTAGCACTCGAGGCTTGGACACCGAATCTGAAGGGGCGAAGAGGAAAAGACATAGATGAGACCGTAGTCCGTTGAGGGTGACACTGCTCTGCCCAGAATGGCTACTACCGTAAAGGTGTTGTGCGATTGATCACTTGGTGGATGCGTCTGTGCGTCGTCGTTGTGGCGGGAGCACTTATTGTGGCGGCGACCGTCGTCGCCATTGGGCCTCGTCTATGGAACGCTACGAACGCTCATTCCGAGTATCCGGTGGATCTGCCCCCATGGGAGGGGATCGCCGAGCGCACGTATGTCTATGACCTTGCTGGAAACGAGATCGCCGCCTACGAGCTAGAGAACAGCCAGCCGGTATCAATTGGACAGATCCCTCCCGATGTTTTGGCGGCAGTTTTGGCAGTTGAGGATCGTCAATTTTACAATCACCACGGGGTCAATGTCAGGGGCTTATTTCGTGCGACATTGTCCAACTTTGAAGGTGGCGCACGCCAAGGTGCATCGACGATTACTCAACAGGTCGTCAAGGTTGAATATCTCGGAGGCAGCGAACGTGATGGTCGTTACAAGTTGTTACAGATCGTTTATGCCTTGCGATTGGAAAAAGAACACAGCAAGCAAGAGATTCTTGAGCGGTATCTGAACACTATTTATTTTGGCAATAACACCTACGGCATCCAAGCTGCCGCCGAAGTTTATTTCGGTAAAAAGGTCCAGCAACTGACATTGATTGAGGGCGCATTTCTAGCGGGCTTGATTCAAGCACCGTCAAGTTACGATCCGATTCGTAAACCCCAACAGAGCCGCCGTCGTTTTGCTGAGGTGCTTGATGCGCTCGTGGAGGTTGGACTGACGACAGCGACTGAGGCTGAAGCGATCACAGTGTGCTTAGATCCGACTTCACCAGAAGCCGAGAGTGAGCAGTGTGTTGGAAGTTGGCAAATCCCAGAAGTCGTGCGCACGATCACGGAAAAAAAGATCACTCGCACACACTTCAGCGAAGAAGTGAAATCGTACCTCTTGAATAAGAGCAACATTCTCGGTGAGACATATCAAGAAAGGTACAACAAGCTTTTCCGTGGTGGCCTGAAGATTTACACAACCCTTGATCCCGTGGCACAGACTGGCGCTGAGGCGGCGCGTGCTACTCAATTGCCGGCCAACTCAGCGGGCATTGAAACGGCGATCGTCACATTGGACAGCAAGACTGGCGCCGTGCGGGCGATGGTGGGCGGCAAGCCTTTTGTGGCTGGCCGAAGTGAAGTCAACATGGCCCTTGGAACTCGGCAAACTGGTTCCAGTATCAAGATGTTTATTCTCGCTGCAGCGGTACAAGCAGGCGTACAAAATGATGACCTCATTGATGGGGCGATTCCCTGTCCGCTTCCTAACCCAGATGATCCTGAGAATGTTTTTGAGATTACTGACGGTGTCAGTCGACCACTCGGACCGCTTGAAGAGATGACGTGGTATTCGATCAACTGCGCGTACGCCCGCTTGTCGCAAATAGTTGGTCTCGATCGAGTCGTTGACACCACCTATCGCATGGCCAAGAACTTGTATCTGTATCCCGAAAGAAATCCTGCTGAACGCGATCCGTTGCGTCCGTATGCATCATTCGCTACGGGGGCAAATGAAATGAGTCCGTTGGATATGGCCTCGGGTGCCCAGACTTTGGCAAATAACGGAATACACATGCAGCCTTACTATGTTGAGCGGATTGAAGGCCCACAAGGCACCGTGTATCAACACCAGGACGATGGAGTAGCAGTTCTGACTGCCGAGGCGGCGGCCAAGACGACGAGTATTTTGTCAGGCGTGCTGATCTCGGGCACGGCGCGACGTAGTCAACTTGAGGGTCGGGTTGCCGCAGGAAAAACTGGAACACAAGATAACAACACCAACTCTTGGATGGTGGGGTACACGCCTGATTTAGTCACCGCGGTGTGGGTCGGTCATCCAGACTTGTACTTGCCGATGAACAACATTCCGGAGTTTGTCGCCGTTGGTGTACCGCGAGTCCAAGGCGGCACTTTCCCGTCGCGCATATGGAAAGCAGCCATGGATGCCGCCCATGCGGGTCGGCCGAGCAGTGTCTTTGCCACACCAGTTCCTAATCTCCGCTTAGGAATGCGTTTGTATCTACCGGGCACGGACTGTTTAAGTTCGGCGACCACTGTTCCACCACCGACCTTTGCGCCCCCCGTGACGGTGCCCTCAGTTGATTCAACCGATCCCTCTGGCTCCACTGTGCCACCCACGACATCGACCACGACAACGACTTTGCCGCCCACGACCACAACCTCAACGACCTTGTTCCCGCCAAAGCCTGGAACGATTACCGATCTCAACACCACGGTTCCTCGTGGCCAGATTGACCCGACCTGGCCGGTGCCAACTATTGATCCAACTGTGTACACAGTGGCTGCTTGTCCGAGTTAGGGCGTACAGTCGTGGCTATGGATGTCAAGGCACTCTACGAATTACAAAAAGTAGATACGGCTATCGAACAGGGCAAAGTGGCTTTGGAGAAATTGCCCGAGCGTTCACAACTGCAAAGTGCTATCGCCGATCTCGCTGGTATTCGTCGCCGTCGTGCCGAGATGAGAGCACAACAGCAAGCCATGGAGACCGAACTGACGGCCATTGAAAAAGCTTCGGCAAGTATTGATACTCATCACGCGAAACTTGAGCGACAAATGAAAACAATCATTGCTGCCCGCGAAGCTGAAGCATTGCAACACGAAATGCAGACCCTTGAAACTCAACGCAACGAACTTGATGATCGCGGTTTGTTGTTACTTGAAACCAGCGCCGCTACAGATGACGAACTCCGCCAATTGGTCGAAGCCGAAGCCGACGCTGTGAGTAATGAATCTCTTGCCAGTGCGGCACTCGCCAGCGCCGCTGATAGTAAGACAGCAGATATCAGTGTCTTACAAGAGCAACGACTTGTCGTCGTATCGACAATTGCGCAAGGTGACATAGTCGTTTATGACCGCTTGTGTGCTTCTTATAAAGGCATCGCTGTGGCTGTCATCCAACACGGAGTCTGCGGGGGTTGTCACATGGATATTTCGGTGTCCGAACTCGACTTGATCAAGCGTTTGCCCGCAGATCAAGCCGCCGAATGTCCCAACTGCAATCGTCTCCTCGTTCGATAGCCAATGTTTCTCTGGTTCATCGGAACTTCAGTGTTATCTGTATGGTTTGTTTTTCGGGACTCCGCTTTTGA
>WLTJ01000226.1 GCA_009705435.1 Actinomycetota bacterium
AGCGAATAGTGATTTCCTTATTGCCGTACTCGCCACTGCGTGCCGCAGCCACAGCATTACGTCGAGCATCGGGCTTTGCATCCGGGGAGACCGCATCTTCTAGATCGAAGATTAAAGCGTCGGCGGGGATACTTTTGGCTTTGTCAAGGGCTCGTTCATTGGCGGCGGGCATATACAGAACGGAACGACGGGGTCGCATATTAGACATCAGATTTTCCTTGTTAAAAGCCGTACGAGGCAGCGAGTTCGGGATCACGTGCAGAAAGTTCACGGGCTAATTGCACAATGACGCGACATTGTTTGACAGAGGCATCATCTTCCATCTTGCCGTCAAGCATGATCGCCCCAGTTCCATCGCCCATGGCTTCAATGACTCGGCTCGCATGTGCGACGTCACTCGGCCGTGGGCTAAAAACGCGCCGTGCAATATCAATCTGCACTGGATGCAAAGACCAAGCACCCACGCAACCAAGTAGGTAAGCATTGCGGAATTGATCTTCGCAGGCGACAACATCTTTGATGTCACCGAACGGTCCATAGAAAGGCAAGATGCCGTGCATCACGCAAGCATCAACCATGCGTGCCAATGTGTAGTGCCAGAGATCTTGTTGATGAGTGGCGCGTGGGGCATCAGGATTATCTGTGTCGGGGTCATTGCGTACCAAATAATCAGGATGACCGCCACCAACGCGAGTGGTCTTCATTCGGCGATTGGCGGCCAAGTCTGCTGGTCCGAGTGAAAGACCTTGCATGCGCGGTGAAGCGCCACAAATTTCTTCAACGTTGGCCATGCCGCGTGCTGTTTCTAAAATCGCGTGAACCATTAACGGCTTTTTCAGACCAGCCTTGGCTTCAAGCTGCGCCAGTAGGCGGTCGACGTAGTGAATATCTTCTGGTCCTTCAACTTTGGGGATCATGATGACATCAAATTTGTCGCCGACTTCGGTGACCAAGGTTGTGATGTCGTCAAGACCCCACGGCGAATCAAGACTGTTGACACGTGTCCACAATTGAGTTGTCCCCATCGGAACGGTCTTGGCAACTTTGACTAATCCAGCGCGAGCCGCTTCTTTATCTGAGGCAGGTACACCGTCTTCGAGGTTGCCGAGAATGATGTCCACGGTCGGCACGATGTCACCAAGTTTGGCAACCATCTTTTCGTTGGAAGGGGGGAAGAAATGGATCATCCGACTTGGGCGGAAGGGGATCTCGCGGAGGGGCTCGGGGGCACCCACGGCGAGGGGCTTGAAGAAGTCTTTAGCGCTGCGCACACTCTGAGGGTACGCCTTTTTACCCCCGTGTCGGGAGCCACCACAGGAAAAAACCTTAGGAAACGCGTCACCCCCGATGACTCGCCTACCCTGAAGGGGGTGAGTGCGCTGCAAATCGGAACCCATGAAATTGATGCCGTGTTGTTTGATGCGGGTGGAATTTTCGTGATCCCGGACCCCAATGTGCTGGCTCCTTTACTGAGCTATTACGGGGCGAGCAGCGAACTTTCTGCGTATCATCGGGCTCATTTTTGGGCGATGGCGGCCAAGTCAGCGGCTCAGTCGGGCGAATCTGATTGGAGCGCATACAACTTGGCCTACGTCGAATCAGTCGGAGTGCCCGCTCACGACAGAGCGGAGGCGGCGCGGGCCTTGGATCGTAGTCGCAGTGCCTATATCTGGCGCTGGCCCTTACAAGACAGTGTTCAGGCGTTGCGTGGTCTCTATGACAGAGGCGTACCCATCGGCGTCGTGAGTAACGCCTCGGGTCAGATTGAGGACATCTTGTCTCGCTCGGGTGTCTGTCAAGTGGGTCCAGGTGCTGGGGTCCCAGTGCGCATAGTTGTAGACAGTTTTCTTGTTGGCGTGGCGAAACCTGACCCCCGTATTTTTGATTTTGGATTGGCGGCACTGACCGACATTGATCGTTCACGCGTGGCTTACGTCGGCGATTCGGTCACGATGGATATCGCAGGCGCGCGCAATGCAGGACTGGTTCCCGTATTACTTGACCCTTATGACGACCACGCGGGTAGTGACTTCTATCGGGTGCGGTCGCTTCTGGAACTCTTAGCATGACCGACGCTCCTGGTTGGCAAGTATCTCCAAGATGGATCGAATGGCGTCGCACCGTTGATCTACTGAAGTACGACGAACGCTTCACATTAATGGCCGAGCGTGGTGATTCAATTCACGGTGAGGCTGATTTCATTGAGCGATTGTTTCCTCGGCGGAAGATTTCTTTATTGGACGCGGGTTGTGGCACCGGGCGCCTAGCTATTGAAATGACATCCCGTGGCCATCACGCTGTGGGAGTTGATCTTGACCCCGACATGATTGCCCGAGCACGAAGTAAGGCCTCAGATATTGAGTGGCATGTTGCCGACCTGTCAAAACTTGCGTTAGGTAGCAAAAGTGAAGTGGTCGTGATGGCAGGAAACATTCCACTTTTTTGTGCTCCAGGATCGCAAGCAGGGATTATCAAGTCTTTATCCCAACACATTGTTACTGATGGATATCTGATTTCAGGATTTTCATTGGAAGATCGTGGCGACGCGTATCTCAGTGCTGATTATCAACGCGATGCGTTGGCCGCGGGCCTGACTTTTGTTGCCGAATATTCAAACTGGAATGGCGATGGCTCAATCACTGGCGACGATTACACCGTGATGGTGCATCAGCTTCACTGAATATTGTCGAGCAATCGACGAGCGATGACCTTGAGGCACAATGTCTCATCGGCACCTTCAAAGATTGATAAAACTCGTGCATCAACGTAGAGGCGACTGACTGAATATTCTTCGGCGTATCCGTAGCCACCGTGAATTTGCATTGCCTCACGGGCGACCCATTCGGCAGCCTTGCAAACATAAGCCTTGACCATGCTGGCTTCCGTCGTACCTTCGCCTTTGGCCATCAACTTTGCGACCTCGTAGCCGAACTGTCGACCAGCCTGAATCAAAACAGCCATGCGACCTAACTTGACCTGCGTGAGTTGGTACTCGGCAACATTGTTACCAAAGACGGTGCGATTGTGGGCGTAGTCGTAGGCAGCTTCATAGGCAGCTTGCATGACACCCACGGCGCGAGCAGCAGTTTGCAATCGTCCGTTCTCAAAGCCTTCCATCTGATAGTAAAAGCCTTTGCCAAGTCCACCTTCTTCACCAATCAAGTTGGTGGCGGGGACCCACCAGTTTTCTAGGGCGATTTCGTAGGAGTGCATACCGCGATAACCAATGGTGTCAATCGGGCGGCCTTCCATCTTGCCGACAGAGCCATCGTCACGAACATTTTGCGTGAACTCAAATCCGTGAGCGTCGCCCCGAGGTTTAGGAACAATGAACAAACTGAGACCACGGTGAGTTTTTGAGCGGTCTGGATCAGTTCGTGCCAAGAGCATCAAAACATCTGCTCGGCCAGCGAAGGTGCACCAGGTTTTCACACCATTGATGACATAGCCGGCTTGGCCTTCGGGTCCTGTTGCAGGCACGGCAGTCACCTTGATGCCAGCCACATCACTGCCGTAGTCGGGTTCGGTTACTGCCACGGCAACCATCACTTCGGCGGTTGCTAATTTTGGAAGCCACTCTTGCTTCTGGGCTTCGGTGCCACCCTTTACTAAGGCGCGA
>WLTJ01000227.1 GCA_009705435.1 Actinomycetota bacterium
ATCAAGTCGCCCCAACGTACAGAACGAACCTTCGTTCCAGGACACAACTTGAACTTCTTAGTTGTCGGCACATAACCAGAATCAGAATCTGGCTTTCCTAACAATTCAGCGACGATCGCAATCAGTGCTGGCGCATCAACGCCAAAAAGTGAATCCCCAAGCCCGTCACTGCGCAAAACCAAAGTCTCTCCGGGCGACACTGTCGTTGACGTCGACGAGGTACTACTGGAGGCTGTCACCAGTGTCGTCGTTGTAGTCATGGGTGGCAAGGTCGTCGGCAGTGTTGTGGTGAGCGAAGTCGGTAATGGCGCCAAAGTCTCCGTCGTTGCCCCACCGCCTCCGCAAGCAGCGAGGATGAATACCGCTGCGGCGACGAAAACAGCAAGGCCTCCTGCGTGCCTTGTCTTGTTCTGTTGGGAAACCATTTGTACAGTCTGCCCGATTAGCGGATCAGAGTGTTGGCTTGCCGCCCACGTTCAACGAGACTCACCTTGCCACTTGCGTCAGTTTCGACGACCGTGACCGAGGCATTGTCCAAACTGTCAATGACCAATCGATCGTCTTTGATGCAGTGACCGATCACGGCATTGATAGCAATAAAGTGACTAAAAATCACTGTGTCAACATCACGTGTGGCGACAAAGTTCACGACCTGATCGCGAAAATCTGTGTATCTGGGACCTAATTCGCCCCATGTGCCAGCCATCGCATTGCGCAACCACTCAATTCGTTCACCAAGTTCATATCCATCTGGCGAAGGTATTTCTGTCACGAGAGGATCAACAGTGACGTTTGCGTTATCCCACTTCGCCGACAAGAAACCCGCAGTCTGTTGACAGCGCAACATCGGACTAGAGACCAATTTCATAGGTGACAGTCGGGCGAGAATGATCGCCGTTTCTTCCGCCTGTTGACGGCCAAGATCATCAAGGCCAGGGTCAATGTCGGTATCCCATCCAGCAGAGGCACGACCATGACGAACGAGATAGATCCGTGTCACAAAAACCAACCTCGTTGTGCGCCGCCGGGTTGACCTCGTTCAATAAAGAACTCTTCACCAAAAGCCATGGTGAACATCTCTGGTGTCATCTGCAAAAACATACTGCTATCAGTCACCTGACTTGCGTGGCACATGATGGATGCACGTTTGGCTTCAACAAAAGCAGAAACATCAACCGCCATAGTGATTTCTTCTTCCAAGGTTCCGAAGGGATTTCCATCATCAGCAGGACCATCAGGATCAAACTCTCCCCCGCCAATCTGCTTCATCATTTTGACAATCCGCGTCCGATTCATCGTTGATTCTAAAACGCGTAGGGACTTGCCAGACTCTTGTACCAGTTCTGCCGCACGATGTCCCACACGATGAATCTGAATATGATCTGGATGCCCATAGCCACCGTGCCAGTCATAACAAGTAAAGACATCAGCGGACTCTTTGCGCAAAATTTCCGCGAGTTCAGCGGCCGCTTGATCTACATCAGCCGCCATGAATGCTCCTGGCTCATCATTTTGTGGCCAACCAGTCATCCCACTGTCGTTGTAGCCCAACCAATACACAGCACTGATGCCAAGCACCGCAGCAGAATTTTCTAGTTCCTGACGGCGTCGGTCTTGGAGGGATTCTCCCTCTGCTAAATCATTTGGTTTTTCGCCATGCCGTCCATCGGTTCCCATCACCAATACAACGCGGTGCCCTTCACTGACAGCCCGTGCAATAGTTCCCCCAGTGGCTATCGATTCATCGTCGGGATGGGCGTGAAAACATATAAGTGTGCTCACGCGTCAACAACCGCTCCCGCAACAAGCAAGCGTTCAATCTCTGTTGCAGCAAAGCCCCAACTGGCGAGAATCTCACGCGAGTGTTGGCCAGGGTGCGCTGGTGGTCGCGAAACCTCTGGAACTGTTCGCGAAAATCGTGGTGCCGGAGCAGGCTGCTTTGTCCCCGCAATATCAATGATCATTTTGCGCTCAACGTTATGGGGATGCTGTGCTGCTTCGCTCATCGTCAAAACTGGAGCGAAACACACATCCGTCGTTTCCATAATTGCGCACCATTCATCACGCGTCTTGGACTTGAAAACGTCAGCAATACGCTTCTTCAGATGAGGCCATTGAGTCTTATCCATTTGTTTGGCGAACTCTGGGTCGCCTTCCAGCCCAGTCAGTTGCATTAACTGTGCATAGAACTGTGTCTCAATCGAACCGATTGAAATGTACTTCCCGTCTTTGCATTCGTAGGCGTCGTAAAAGTGCGCACCCGTGTCAAGCAAGTTGGTGCCACGCGCGTTTTCATCATGGGCCCCCATTTGCGAAAAAGCCCAAAACATCGTCATCAGCACCGAGGTTCCATCAACCATCGCCGCATCAACAATTTGACCCTGTTGGCTCTTACTTGCTTCAAGGAGGGCACACACCACACCGAAAGCCAGGAACATTCCGCCACCGCCAAAATCGCCGACCATGTTCATCGGTGGAACAGGACCTTCGCCAGCGCGACCAAAATGAGCAAGCGCACCTGCCAAAGAGATGTAGTTGATGTCATGACCAGCAGCCTGGGCATACATTCCCGTTTGACCCCAGCCAGTCATTCGCCCGAAAACTAATTTTGGATTGCGTGCCAAACACACGTCAGGCCCAATGCCTAGACGCTCCATGACTCCTGGGCGAAAGCCTTCAATGAGAGCGTCGGCTGATTCGACAAGTTGCAGCAATGTCTCCACACCCTCGGGATTCTTCAGATCAATGGCAATATTCTGACGACCTCTTTGCAAGACATCAAAATAAGGCGTTTCAGGTGCCGGCCCGCGAACCGCTTGGGCACGCTCAACACGAATCACCTCGGCGCCCATATCGGACAGCATCATGGCGGCAAATGGACCCGGCCCGATGCCGGCAATTTCTACGATACGAAAACCTGAAAGTGGACCAGTCATACCTTTATCGTATTGCGTGATCAGTTGTCCGATGCCACTCAGCGAGTTTGACATGTGACCCGATGACACTCGTGAGCAAGGGTTGCAACGGCTCAGGCATATCGTGACCCATATCGGCAACCATGAACAGCGTGGAGTGAGGAATCAGATCAGCGGTGCGCTGACCACCGCTCGGTTGCAACAAGGTGTCATCTGTTCCGTGAATCACCAATGTCGGCAAGGTGATTTTTGGCAGCGCGTCTTCGCGCGAGCCACTTGCGTAGATCGCCGCCAACTGCCGACTGGCCCCCTCGGGGTAGAACGAACGGTCATACGAGCGAGCGTAATCAGTCTTGATTTTCTCTTCGTCAAAATACCTCTGGGAATGCCAGACCCGCGCCTTAACACTGTCGTTGATGTAACTCTGACGGTCACCAGCGGGTGCCTCAAGCAACACCACAGCGGCCTCTGGAGTGGGAGCACCATAATCAAGATTTCCTGACACCGACATCACGGATGTCAAAGATCGAGCTCTTTGCGGATGCTCAATGACCAGAGTTTGCGCAATCATGCCCCCCATTGAAGCCCCCACAATGTGTGCCGCGTCAATACCTAAATGGTCAAGCAGCCCAACAGCATCAAGGGCCATATCGGACAATGTGTACGGCAC
>WLTJ01000228.1 GCA_009705435.1 Actinomycetota bacterium
CGGCATTGTCGACCGCCTTGCCCGCAGTTCTGAGCGAATCGGATGCCGATCCCGATGTGCAGGCAATCATCTTGACGGGTTCTGACCCAGCCTTTTGTGCAGGATTCGACTTGCGTGATGTCGGCAGTGGTGAGAAAAAAGGTGAGAACCTTCATCCTGGATATTGGGGCGCGCTACCGCCAACGCGAGTCCCTGTCATTGGGGCAATTAATGGGGCGGCGATCACAGGTGGTCTGGAAATCGCTTTGGCTTGCGACTTTTTGATTGCCAGTGAACTTGCTCGCTTCGCCGACACTCACGCCAAAGTTGGGATGTTGCCTGGCTGGGGACTCACTATCAAACTTCCTCAACTCATCGGAGTCGCGCGGGCCCGTCGTATGAGTCTGACTTCAGAAATCATTGATGCTCAGACCGCATACCAATGGGGCTTGGTCACCGAGGTTGTCCCCCACGCCGAACTGTTATCTCGAGCGATGACTTTGGCCGAGCAGATCAGCGCCAACCATCAAGCGAGTGTGTACGCAATTCGCGCACTCTACGACGAGGTCTCTTCACTTGGTGATACCGATGCCGCTTATGAGATTGAAAACAAACGCGCTCGGGCGTGGGCTCAGCAACGTTCGCAGACTCTTCGGGGAAACACATAATGCGCGTCTGCGCCGGCCTTGACCCACGACTTGCTCTGCGTGATATTGCCGCTCACGCGCAACGCATCGAAAGCCTGGGTTACGACGCTTTGCATATTGCCGAAACTGTGCACGATCCTTTTCTTGTCTCCATGGCCGCACTACAGGCCACCCGTACCTTGACTGTTCGCACTTCAGTAGCCCTTGCTTTGGTGCGCAGTCCGATGGCAGTTGCCTATTCTGCTTGGGATCTTGCTGCCATGTCAGATGGGCGATTCCAATTGGGACTGGGAACACAAATCCGCCCACATATTGAACGTCGTTTCGGCGCTCAATTCGACAATCCTGTGCAACGTTTGAGTGATCACATTGGCGCTGTACAAGCTTGCTGGCGAGCATTTGATGGCTTAGAAAAACTTGACTATCACAGCGAGCATTACACCCTCAATCTGCTCACTCCCAATTTCACCCCCGATCCATTGCCCATAGGCGTGACTCGTCCAACAATCTGGATGGGGGGCGTCAACAAAAATATTGTTGAACTTGCTGGACGTATCGCAAGCGGATTTGTCACTCACCCCACTAATAGTCATCCGCGTTATCTGAGCGAACTCTGTCGCCCAGGTTTAGAGGTTGGCGCTCATCAGGCGGGCCGATCTGTTGACGATGTTGAATTGGTCGTAGGAACACAGTGGATTCTGGGTCGTACTCAAGATGACCTTGATGAACGACGCGAACACAACCGTCGACTCTTGGCATTTTTATATTCAACGCCCGCCTATGAACGAACTCTTGACCTATTTGGCTGGACAGATTTGGCGACACAATTGCGCTCACTCATTCGCGACCAACGTTGGGACGATCTATCAGATGTGATCAGTGACGAGATGCTTGACACTTTGGTGCCCCAAGCCACCTATGAACATTTAGCAGATGTGGCGATGGAGTGGTTTGGTGAACTGGCTGATGGAATTTTGGTCGCCCCGCCACCAAATTCCGACAACGATGATTTGTTACGTCGGGCGATTCAAGAATTACGCAGTCGTTGAATCACATCACGGGAAACGACTTCTTGACCCGATAATTGACAGGCCGCAGGGTCACCTGCGACGAGCCATGTCACAGCAATCGCCACATCCTCAGGTCCTTCCCCAGTCACAGTGCGGTCCTCGCGTTGTGCCCGCATGTGCATCACTTCAGTCGTCACATGGCCAGGGTTCAAACTGTAGGCACGCAATCCCTGCGCACCATGTTCGACATGCAAAACTCCAGCGATGCGGTGAGCTGCACCCTTGGCCATAGCGTAAGCAATTCCCCACCCTCCTTGGCCCGCAGGTTTTCTTGGTGCCAAAGTCGCGGCCCCAGAGGTCAGATGAATAAAAACTCCGCGGCCACTTGTGAGCATGCCTGGCAAAAATGCTTTCAACAAAATCAAAGGTGCGACGGCATCGGACTCAATCACTTGTCGCAACAGATCCATCGGCACATCAGCAAAAAAATCATTGACCCCAGGGCCTTGATAAATAGCGTTGGAAATCAAAGTGTCAACGCTCCCGAATTCTGCGAGAGCAATCTCGGCGGCCGTTGTGATGCTTTGCTCATCAGTCAAATCCAATGCCACGGCAATGGCCCGAACACCCATAGAGCGACACTGTGCAGCCACCTCACTCACCGAGCCCGACAGTCCTTGGCCAGCCAATGGATCATCCACCGTGGTCCCAGAAAATGTTGCGCCACCCTCCAGTGAGCGGGCCGTCAAAATGAGGTGATGACCTTGCTCAGCAAGGGACATAGCAACTGCTTTGCCGATTCCACGACTTGCCCCAGTCACCATCACCACACGCTGCTTGGAGATCGCTTGTGCTTCAACCATGTTCTGCACTGTACGGTGGCTCAATGGTTGAATCGTTGATTCGTTTTGATGGTCGGGTGGCAATTGTGACTGGTGCTGGTCGTGGTCTTGGTCGCGAGCATGCTCTTTTGCTCGCATCACGGGGTGCCCAGGTCGTCGTCAACGATGTCTCAGCCGAGCACGCCGCGAAAACTGCCGAGGACATTATGAAGCAAGGCGGCCATGCCGTCGCCGACACCAACTCGGTATCTGACCCAGCAGCCGCTGCCGCCATCGTGGTGACAGCTTTGGAAACGTTTGGTGGATTGCACATCGTGATCAATAATGCTGGCAGGGGTGGCCCGACAGGCACCATCGAGGAAACCAGTGATGCACAGGTTGCAACGATTATTTCATCGCACCTCATCGGTTCCTACAATGTCTCTCGGGCGGCATGGGGGCATTTGCGGGAACAAAACTATGGGCGCATTTTGATGACGTCATCAAGCGCCGCAATCGGCTCGCTTGGCATGCCGGCATATTCGATGGCCAAGGCGGGGCTCATCGGTTTGGGCCGTTCGCTAGCCCTTGAGGGCGCCCCCGTGGGGATCAAGGTCAATATTTTGATGCCCATCGGTTACACCCGTTCGGCAGCTCTGAACCCCAACGAAGACACTCGGCGGTGGATGGAGGCAAACTTTGCCCCACAGATGTGCTCACCAGCAGCAACTTGGCTGGTCCACGAAGATGTTGCTTGCTCAGGAGAGATTTTCACCACTGGGGCGGGTCGAGTTGCCCTGATTTCCACACTTGGAGTACCTGGATGGTCTGGCGGACCCGAGATTTCCATGGAATCGCTCCGTGATCACTGGCCGAGCGTGATTGACATGGAGGGATCGACGCCGATGCTCTACAGCAGGGACGATTTAGGATTTTATTCGGGGCCAGCAACTTGGCGCGGTTAGGTGCTGAGCGCATAGTTTCTGACAGACTGTCAGAAACCTTTGGCGAGCAAAATCGCCACTTCACACCATAGGAACCCATCCTTTTATGCACATCGGCGACACACCAGAGGAAGCGCTATACCGCCAAGAGGCCCGCTCTTGGCTCGAAGCCCATGCCGCTC
>WLTJ01000229.1 GCA_009705435.1 Actinomycetota bacterium
GGCGCACACTTGTATTATACTTGTCTCATGAGCCCCATTTCTTCTGGTACACCCGTTGAACTTGTCAACAATGTCTACGCCACCCTCGCCGAACGGGTTTCACTCGGTCGTCAGCGTCTCGGTCGACCACTGACTTTGGCTGAAAAGATCCTCATCAACCACCTGGTTGACCCCACCACTCAAGACATGGAGCGCGGCGCAAGTTACGCCGATTTCAACCCCGATCGTGTCGCCATGCAAGACGCAACTGCACAAATGGCTCTATTGCAATTCATGACTGCTGGACTCCCCACGACTGCCGTTCCGTCAACGGTTCATTGCGATCACCTGATTTTGGCCAAGGTAGGTGCAAAGATCGATCTCGGCGTCGCCATTGATGACAACCGCGAGGTCTACGACTTCTTGAAGAGCGTGTCCGCCAAATACGGCATTGGTTTTTGGGGTCCAGGTAGCGGAATCATTCACCAAGTTGTGCTCGAGAACTACGCGTTTCCTGGCGGCATGATGATCGGAACTGACAGCCATACGCCAAATGCTGGCGGGCTCGGAATGGTCGCTATTGGTGTCGGTGGCGCTGATGCTGTGGACGTGATGACAGGTTTCCCATTCAATGTGAAGTGGCCAAAGGTCATCGGTATCAAACTCACGGGAACTCTCAGCGGTTGGTCTTCACCAAAAGATGTCATTCTTGAAGTCGCTCGTGTTTTGACAGTGGAAGGTGGCACGGGAGCGATCGTGGAATATTTCGGTGAAGGTGCGGACAGCATTTCAGCGACAGGTAAAGCAACGGTTTGCAATATGGGTGCTGAGATTGGAGCAACTTGTTCAGTCTTTGCCTATGACTCCAATATGTCGAATTATCTCAAGGCCACCAATCGCTCCGCCATCGCTGCTGCTGCTGACAAAGTTGCCAATGATCTTCGTCCTGATGATGGAGCGCATTATGACCAACTGATTGAGATTAATCTTGATGAACTCAAGCCACTGATCAACGGACCTCATTCGCCTGATCGCGCTCACAAAGTTGGTCAACCCATCGGTGACGCCGCTCGCGAAAACGGTTGGCCCATTGAAGTCTCTGCAGCGCTCATTGGGTCCTGCACAAACTCGTCATATGAAGACATCACTCGTGCTGCATCCATCGCACGTCAAGCAACAGCACGCGGTCTGCGCGCCAAATGTGAACTCCTGATTAGCCCAGGTTCAGAGCAAATTCGTGCAACTATCGAACGCGACGGTCTGCTGGCCGATCTTGAAGCCATCGGTGCCACCGTGTTAGCCAATGCCTGCGGCCCATGTATCGGTCAATGGGAACGCTCGAAAGAGGCCACCGATCAGCCCAACAGCATTATCAACTCGTTTAACCGCAACTTCCCCAAGCGCGCTGATGGCTCGGCAAATACTCTCAGTTTTGTCACCTCGCCCGACACCGTGATGGCCGTGGCATTGTCAGGACGTCTTGACTTTGATCCGACTGTGGACACGATTACCGCTCCTGACGGCACGCAAGTACGTCTTGACGCCCCAGTTGGGGAAGTGCTACCGAGCAATGGTTACGACGCCGGTTCAAATACTTTCACCGCTCCCCCAGCCGATGGCGCAGGTGTCTCCGTCGCTGTCAGTCCAACCAGCACACGCCTGCAATTACTTGTGCCCTTCCCCGCCTGGAATGGCAAGGACTATCTAGGACTCCCCGTGTTGATGAAAGCCAAAGGTAAGTGCACGACCGACCATATTTCGGCGGCTGGTAAATGGCTCACCTATCGCGGACACTTGGAAAATATTTCTGGCAACTTATTCATCGGCGCAGTCAATGCATATGACGATGCGGTAGGTGAAGGAAAAGACATCACCGATGGCGCCACTCGGCTCTACCCCGAGATTGCCAAGAACTACAGCAATGCCGGTATTCAATGGTGCGCCATTGGCGACCGTAACTACGGCGAAGGTTCTTCGCGCGAGCATGCCGCTATGGAACCGCGTTTTCGCGGCGGTGTCGTTATCTTTGCTCGCTCATTCGCCCGCATCCATGAAACCAATCTCAAGAAGCAAGGTCTCGTGCCGTTAACTTTTGCGGACCCAAACACGTACGAACTAATCGGCGAAGATGACCGCATCAACGTCCTCAACCTGCCGCCCGTACCAGGAAAAAATGTTCACTGTCAGATCGTCAAACCTGATGGAACCATTATTGACTTTGAAGGCGTGCAGACATTTAGCCCTGAACAAGTTGAATGGTTCAAGGGCGGTTCAGCACTGAACATTGTGCGCGCCAAGGTAGCAAGCGGCAATTGATATGGACCTCCGTGATGGCATTCGTACCACTGGTGCTGTGCGCGGTTTCACGGAGCAGACCGTCGATGATTCAACCTTGTACGAGATACTTGACGATGCGCGCTTTGCTCCCAGTGGCGGCAATCGCCAACCATGGCGAGTTGCCGTAGTTCAAGACTTGACCTTGCGCCGCAATCTTGCAGATGCGATGCAAACAGTTTGGGACGAATATGTAGCGGTCTCACAAACAGGACGAACACCCTTCACCGTCGTTGACGCTGCACCGTATGAACTTGTCTCGGTCAAGCCAGGAAATGTGCCCAATGATTTGTTAGACAAAATTGAATCGGTGCCCGTTGTTTTGGCCATCTCGGCAAACCTCGGCTCAATAGCAATGATGGATAAAGATCTTGCACGCCCAACGATCACCGGTGGTGCGTCGATCTATCCTTTTTGTTGGAGCATTATTTTGGCAGCTCGCTCACGCGGTCTTGGTGGCGTGATCACTACCTTCGCGTCACGCGTCGAACCGATCACCGGAGACTTATTAGGGCTGGCAAAAAATGATGCGCTTGCAGCAACAATTTTTTTGGGCCATCCGATCAAACAATTGAGCAAACTCAAGCGCTCTGCAGTTGAAACCTTCACGACGTTGAACCGCTTCGATGGTCCATCCTTCCCCTCCGAACCAAACAACGACCGCCCCTAGCCAAACCTCAACTGAGCTTGAAAATGGGAGAAGCCCCACATGGGGATGCGGGGCTTCTCAACCTAGATCCCGGCAGTGGGGGGCACTGCCGTTGGATCTTTCGTGAGCGCTTGGGGGAAGCACTCAGCGATTACAAGTTCAAGTATGTCATCTCTCCACCTATAGTTCAAGTCAATATGGGCGATACCTAGTATCATTTTTAGAGATGGACCTGCGACAGATTACTTCCCTAGTGGCCATTGCTGACCACGGATCCTTCTCGGCAGCTGCTCGGGCTCTTTTCACGGTGCAAAGCAACATCTCAGGCCATATCGCCCGACTAGAGCGCGAACTAGGGGTCCTGCTGGTCGATCGGACCTCAGGATCAGTCACGGATGAGGGGGCATTAGTCGTTGAACGAGGGCGGCGCATCTTGCGCGAGTTCGGGGACATCGGTGCCGATCTCGCTGCCCTAGACAACATCGCCACAGGTGAAACTCGACTTGGAGTGATTGGCACAACTGGTCGCTGGTTAATGCCACAATTCCTCACCAAACTGCAAGAGAGTCATCCAGGGGTACACCC
>WLTJ01000023.1 GCA_009705435.1 Actinomycetota bacterium
ATGGGCGCAAGTTGTGACGCGGCATCCGTCAAATGAAAGAAATCATCACTGGTTGTCAAACTCACACGATGGTGGTCACCGAGCGGCTTTTTCAACTGCGGGGCAGGGTCAATGCCCAATGCTGGACAGGCTGCTAATCGCAGACTTGCGCCATATTCAACGCCAATCTCAACATAGAAATCTGGCTGCAGTTGCTGGTGCATTCGAACGAGAAAGTCGTAGCAATCTTCAGTTCCTGCACCGTGTTCAACTTCGTCGGGCACATTCGGCGGAAAGGTATTCTGCACTTTGGTTGCCAAGCGTAAAGACAAATCAGGAGCCATATTCAGCAGGCTCGGGTGGGCCACTTCTTTGCGAAACACCCCGACAGCGTCATGCATCGGACCATATGGATTAATCCAAGACTCAACAAGGGTGACTCCAGCATGTTTCGCTAGCGAGGCCATGGCATCGGGCATAAAGCGGTATGAATCTATGGGGTAACGATGTGCTCCTCCCGCTGATGGGACGAGGACGATCACAACGCCGGTGGGAGATACCACTCGGCAAATTTCGCTGAAGGTTCGCCAGAAAAAATCAGCGTGCTCAAAAGTGTTGCCTGTGATCACGAGGTCGAAACTGGAGTCAGGAAAAGGCAAGACATATGGATCGTCAAGCACGATGTCAACACCTTCTCCAGGCTCAAGGTCAACGCCTGTGTAGTGACATTCAAGGAGATCTAAAACTTGGCGGTATCCGCCGTTGAAGTCGGCAGATCCAACCTCTAAGACTTTCAAGCCTGCTCGCGAGCCCAAGGCTGGGTCGGGAAGAACGTGCTTCTGTAATGCGAATCGTAAACTGTCAATCGAAGAGGGGTGCATCAGTGCTCCATCTGGGTACTGGATATTGCCATTCTCATTGTAGTTGTTGCTTGAAGATCAACCCTGCACATACTCGTTTACACCATAATCGGGAGTTGCTCAAGCGGGTAACAAGATGGAGCAAAGAACCATGCTTCAACTGCGAAACGATCTTTGGTCATTCCGAGGCTCTCGCCCGTGCGGTGGAGATTCATTTCGTCAAAAATAATGGCGTCACCTTCACGGAACTGCAATCGCACGGGCGGGGTGTCGCCGGCGGCGTCACGTGCGGTGAGTTCGCTGACCGACCAATCAAACATTGCCCCTTCGGTTCCGGTCGGAACGATGGTGGTCAGTCGTCGTGGGACCATATCCATTGATGGTGCGTCAACTCCGCAGTCGGTGAGAGCGATCCAGACGTTGACGGTGCGGATTCCTTGGCCGAGAAAAGCCCCATCCTGGTGCCAACCAACTTCGGCATTGACGTCTTTGAGGGCTTGGCGGAGTGCGGTTTTTCGTACGGAGAGGGCGGGCTGTTCGCCAAGGTATTCAGTGACCATGTCCGTGATGCCGGCATCTTGCAAACAGTTGATGAGGTTAAATAATCCTCGTGGTGAGTCCGCTGCCAATTCAGCTCCAGTTCTGCGGAGCCACTCGCGCTCAACAATCGCTTTAGTGCCTTCTCGTGGAGTTGGAGTGAACGGGACAAACCATGGAGCAGTTTCTGTTTCAAGGGCTCCTGCAATAGCTTTATCGTGATGAGCATGGGTTTGAATAACGGAATCACGCATCAAAGAAACTTGTTCTGCGGTCAGCATATTTCTGACGATGATTGAACCGTGGTTGAATACACCTGAGGCCACATTCGTAGCAGTGAAATCTTGATGATCAATTTCGGGGATTCCGAGTTGGTCAGCATATAGATCGTCCGGTTGTGGAGGCCACGATGCCAATGATGAGGTGGCGACATGATGGAAGAAAGAATCGTGACGTAAATTGACAAGCAGGATCTCGATAGCACTGCTGTGAAGGTGACAATTTGCCTTTGTCAAGATGCGGATTGCTTCTGGGTAGCGTTTTTGTCCGACGAGCGCATGAGCTCTGCGCAGCGCACGAGATACTGCTTGAGAGCGCCAAATATCCGTGAGAAAACTCATATGTTAAGACCCTAACAGGATGGCCCTAACACTGTCTCGCAAGTGTAAGCATCATAAAATCCAGGGAGAACCAATCGACTCTCTAGACCATAATTGGGAGTTGTTTGATCGGGTAGCAGGATGGAGCAAAGAACCAGGCTTCAATAGCGAAACGGTCACGCAAAAAATCTGCGCTGGAACTCGTGCGATGGAGATTCATTTCGTCGAAGATGATGGCGTCGCCTTCACGGAAATGCAGTCGCACGGGCGGGGTGCTACCTGCCGCATCTTCAACAACAGTTTGACTGACTGTCCAAGACATTAAGGCTCCTTCGGTGCCGGTCGGGACAATGTTGGGTAGGCGTCGTGGGACCATATCCATCGATGGTGCGTCAATTCCGCAGTCGGTGAGAGCAATCCAGACGTTGACGGTGCGGATTCCTTGACCGAGAAAGGCCCCATCTTGATGCCATCCAGCCACGGCCTGATTGTGCGGAACCTGGCGTAGTGATGTCTTTCGAACCGACAGGGCGGGTGGTTCGCCGAGGTATTCAGCAACCATGTTGATGATGCCGGCGTCTTGGAAACAGTTGATGAGGTTGAACAATCCTCGTGGTGAGTCCGCCGCTAACTCAGTCCCAGAATCACGGAACCAGTCGCGATTAATGATTTCTTCGGTGCCTTCTCGTGGAGTTGGATTGAACGGGACAAACCACGGAGCAGTTTCTGTTTCGAGGGCTCCTGCCATGGCTTTATCGTGTTGAGCGTAGGTTTGAATAACGGAATCACGCATCAAAGAAACTTGTTCTGCGGTCAGCATATTTCTGACGATGATTGAACCGTGGTTGAACACACCAGAGGCAACATTCGTCGCAGTGAAATCTTGATGATCAATTTCGGGGATTCCAGGTTGGTCGGCATATAGGTCGTCCGGTTGTGGAGGCCACGAAACGAAAGATGATGTGTGGACCTGGTGAAAGAAAGAATCGTGACGTAAATTGACAAGCAGGATCTCGATCTCGCTGCTATGAAGTCGCTGATTTGCTTTTGTTAAGAGTTGGATTGCTTCTGGATAACGATTTTGTTTGACGAGCAAGTCGGCTTTGTGAAGTGTGCGAGTTGCTACTTGAGAGCGCCATCTATCCGTGAGAAAACCCATATGCCAAGACACTAACAGGATGACCGCAACGCTGTCTCGCAATCTCCTTCAGATCATCATGTTCATGGACGCAACTATCTTGTTGCCATGATTAAGGTCGCCTGCGTATTCGATCGAGTTTGTGATCTGCTCAGCACCGCGTCGGCCAGTAGCCAACGTGAGAAAAGTTTGTGTATCCATGGTGAGGCGACATAGCGGTGCCTCAGGTTCAATATCAACGAGAGCAGCTCGTCCGTTAACGACAGTACAAATAATATGTCGTCTGACGCCTCCGAGCACCGGGTCGGTGGTGATGTCAATGACCACACTTTGACCGTCGGGAGTGCTGGCCCTCTTACCAACGACGATTGGAATCGTGCGAATCAGCCGATCAATGGTGTGCTCAGCCGCTGGACCACTGAGATGACCAGTGATTCCGACAGTTCTGCGCATGTCTTGTTCATGGACCCAACAATCTAAAACACGAATATGCAAGAGGTCTGCGATCGTGCCAGGCCCTGTCGGCGTCATCATTTCAGTGGAGTAATACGCCTCATCAGCGCAACGCAAAGTTGCCAGACGCTCTGCTGCCGTTTCATTCCATTCGTTTAACACCTCGGCACCGCTGAAATGACGCCGAGCATCAATCTCATTTTCATTAGATGCGCCAATTGGATTCTTGATGTAATCAAAGCCTCTTGCTTGGTGAGTCGTAGCCGGGTGTCCATTCAGCACTCGTTCGAAAGCGACAATGTGAGACAAGTTATCTTGCACAGTCCAACCAGGACACTCGGTCGGGAGTTTCCACTGTGCCTCGCTGAGTTGCTGGCCAAGTTCTGACAACGAAGCAAAACACATGGCCAACTTGTCAATGGTGTCATTAGGAATCATGTCAGTCTCCAGAGGGTCAAATCATGGTGCAGGATTTTGAATACTTTGCCAGTCGCGAGCCTGTAGGTAAGGCGTAAAGACTCGGCCAATAAATTCTAAATCAGTTTTAGTCTTTGGAGTTTTCATTTCATACAAGCCATTGACTCGGGTGTAGGCCACAGTGAGTTCCCAAAGCGCCAGGGCTTCGTCACCCATGGGAGCGGGTACGACGACTGGACCAAAAACCGTTTTCTCGCTCTGCGTTTCACTCGGCGGGAAGAGCAAAATCGGTACGCCGAATGCCGCAAGTTTTTCGCTGGCATAAAAGTGATCGGCTTTGACATCGTCGTTGGTCGTCTCATCCGATAAAGCGAGGTCCCAATCATCTGCTTGGGCTCCAATCCCGATGAGTAATTCGCGCGCTATCTCTGGATCGTGTGGCTTGCGTCCGTCAGTGTGCAGCGCTTTCCCACAAGCCGCATACCACGCATCACACAAGGCCATGTCTTGACGGCGCAGTCGAGCGGCGACCCGCAAGGGGCTCCAGCCGTAAGCAAGGGCTCGCTCCCACGGATGCTTTTTCCCGTCGGGTCGGTTGATTTCTTCAAGGCTAAAAAATCGCCAATTAATGTGCAGACCGTTGAGACGACGAACCTCGCGAATCCATAAGGAGGTTTGATACGCCCATGGGCACATCGGGTCGAAGAAAAAATCAATTTCAGTGAATGGTTTTGGCATCAACCGTGATCCTAAAACCGTTCCAAGGTGGAAGACGACAATTTTCTTAGAAATCTATGTCTGCGGATCGTAGTTCCAGTGTCCACTGAAGTCCTTGCGAGTGTAAGCGATGCTTGTCGGATCGACTTTCCAGTCAAAAGGACCTAAATAATACTGTCCGACTCCGACGCCAACACCAGAGCCCATCAAGCCTGGGGGGCCACAGTCAAAATACTTCTTCCAGAATGATTCTGACCAGAAGAGTCCGCAATAGTCCAAGTACATGTATTCATCAATAAAGAAGTATCCCTGGGGATTGAGGTGCGGCCATAAATTGACAACCACATCGTGAAGACTCGCCTGCCAATCGACATCTGCACATATCAGCGCGATCTTTTCCGAATGATGAGGCAGAGTCGCCGAAAACCAACCTTTTCTGAATTCACAGCGAGATATGTCCCCGTAGTTACGAACATTGGCTTGGACTGTTTCGAGAGCTCCGCAAAACATGCCTGCGGCCTCGTCCTTGGCGTGTCTGTCACCCTTTTCGGCGACGGGCAAGCCTTCATAAGAGTCATAGACAATCAGTTGACGGTCTACGAGTTTGCAGATGAGAGAAAGATTGGCGGTGGAACCGCCGACCCAGCAGCCACACTCAACAACTACACCTTGAGTGGATTTCGGTATTGATAGGAGTTTTGCGGCGATAGCAGCTTGAGCTTTGTATGAGGTGCCAGTCGCGATATGGCGCGTGTTGCGCCATAGACGAGTAACAAGACGAAACCGGCCCCACAGGGTGACCTTGTAGTCGCTGTGTATGTACCGTTTATTGAGCCCGAAGATCGCCACAAATGGGATTGATCCCATGTGATATAGCTCGGCGAAAGAACGAATCGGTCGCAATTGTTTTTTAGTGACTTCACCTAGTGCCATGAGGCTGTCCTTTTCGTCGGGTCAAAAAATCAGTGTCAGGGAATCGCTGGGACATTTCCGTACCTTCGATTCTTGACATTGAGGAACGGCTTTTCTACAAAGTACCAGGAAAGAGAAGTGACAGCAGAGGCGATGACGATCCCGATCAGGATGCGCAGTGGTTTTGGACCGGAGGTGACGTGTCTCCCCAAAACGAAAAAGACTGGTACGTGCCAGAGGTACAGTCCATATGAGACCTTTCCAATGATTGTGAGAGGCCGTGAGATGAGAATTCTGTTGGCAAACCACGCGCCTTCAGCGGCAGCCAAAATGATGGTCCCGGCGAGCACGGCAATCACCGTAAAACCTCCCTGAAAGAAGAAAGGATGGACAGGAAGTGAGCCAAAACGATATTTGATGTAGATGAAACCTATGAAGGATGAAGTCGCAAGCAAATTTAAAATTTTGGGCGGCACGCGATAGTGGCGATAGACGTAGGCAAACGACGCTCCTATCAGTAGAGAATCGACGCGAGCGTCAGTTCGCACATAAAGAAACAGCCAAGAGACCCCGTTATTCCATAGATCAAAGCGGTGCCAAGTTACAACGACGGCTAAGAGCGCAGTGAGAGAAACCGCAATCTTTGGGGGAATCTTCAGAGCTGCGATTGCGATCATGACGATTGGCCAGACAATATAAAATTGTTCCTCAATTCCTAAACTCCATAAGTACCCGAGATCGTCTTGAGTGGCACCAAAGTTCCACACGATATTCCAGTTATTGAGGTATAGGAGAGCATGCCAAGTTGTTCTCCACTGGATATCGCTCGGAAAGTTCTCCCATCGCGAAACAAAAAAGTTAACGATGAGTACTGCATAGAGTGCTGGCAGAAGGCGTAAAGCGCGCCGCTTGTAGAACCGACTCAACATGCCTGATTGATTATTGAAGCGTTCTTTCAACAGCAATGAAGTAATGAGGAAGCCACTTAGGACGAAGAAAATGTCAACACCCAAAAAGCCAGCTTCAAAGGTTCGGTTAATGAAATGCCATGGAGTCACTTTTGCCAAAAAGGGATCAGGACTTAAAATCCAATGGAAATGAGAGATGAACACCAATAGCACTGCCACTCCACGGATTCCATCTAAGGCTGGAACATGGGTGGGGAGATTTCGTTCGGATCGAGCCCGAGAAGCCCATTTTTTATGGTCCCCCATCTCCTTAATCTAGTACCGTGGGACTTTATGGAACGACCATTGAAGTTTGAGCACACCCGCTTTCTCGGGGACAAGCGCACCCAGTTGGTGTACGACGTGGATTCTTGGGAAGATGCGGAAATCATTGACGAGATTGTGGCTGCCGAAACGGGATTGTGTTTTGGACCCGATTCTCTAGCAGAGGCTCGTAACCGTGGTTATTCTTTGGCGACTGTAGGCAAGACTCGGCGCCATCGTCAGCCTCGTGCCTAGCGCGAGGATGAACTGATGTTAAGCAATGGCGCGATCACTTCCGGTGCCTTAAGCCTCCCGCGTTATCTGGCTCAACCCGGTGGTAATACCGCAGCGTTACCGGGCGTCATCATGTGCCACTCATTTCCCTTTGGTCCATTTGACGCGCGACATTCGGCGAGTAGTTTTCCAGAACTCATGGATCGTTTGGCGAATGAACTTGGGTTCGCAGCGATGTGTTTCACGTTTCGTGGATGCGGCGAAACCGCAGGAGATTTTTCATTACAAGGTTGGGTAGAAGATCTTCAGGCGGCAATTGATCATATGATTGAGCAGACCAACCCAACCGGTTTGTGGCTCGTTGGTTCAAACACTGGGGGGTCAGTCGCAATGTGCGTCGCTGCAGATGACCCGCGAGTGCGTGGTTGCGCATTGCTTGGACCACGGGCCGATTTTGACGATTGGGCTGGTCAGCCGCGCAAGTTCTTGGATCACTGCCGTTCTGTTGGTTCAGTGCGAACCCCGCAGTTCCCGAAGAATTTTGATGAATGGACTCGTGAATTGGGGCGATATCGACCAGTTCCCGCAGCCCAGCGTTTCGCCCCTCGGCCCCTGCTGCTGTTGCACGGCGATGATGACGAAAGTGTTCCCGCAACTGACACCCGCCAATTGGCAGAGTCGCATGGTGCTGCTGAAATGCGTGTACTGGAGGGCGCTGGTCATCGTCTTCGTCACGATCCTCGGGCGATGGCGGTCCTCTTTGGTTGGTTAGACCGGCAACGACTTGAGGATATTTAGGTTATTCAGACTTGCTACGAGGTCTTCACCATTTTCCACGGTGAGGCATTCCCAGCAACGTCAATCACACGGACGTACATCGAAGTTTTACCCGCGGGGAATTTGATCGAATGTGTGGATAGTCGCGAGGGATCAACCTTGATTGTTGAAATTTTCGTGCCGATTCGTGTTTGAATACGGTTGACACCAGAAAGTTTGTCTCGGCTTGTGATCTTCAGTACATACTTTGTGACAGCGGCGGCAGTAACGGTTTTACTGGTTGAGCGAGAGGCGGAGACTCTGGTTGAGGTGATCGTTGGAGCCTCGTCATCGGGACCATCAATCGTCGTCAGTAAAGTGATGTCATCAAAATATGTTTCAACTGAGCCATCGCTATTGATGAATTGTACCCAGACCTCGCGCGCAACACTATTTTGACTTGAGGCGAGGAGTTGCCAAACTCGTGAACTTGCCGGCGAGATGACGATTGCGGATGAGAAATCCTGATTGTTTGAGATGCGGATAGCGGTCACATTTTCGGAAAGAGTGAAGGCCAAATTAACCGATGTGGTTTCGGTGGTTTCATCTCCGTCGTTGATAATTACGCCGACATC
Organism: Actinomycetota bacterium; assembly: GCA_009705435.1. Classification (GTDB taxonomy): domain Bacteria; phylum Actinomycetota; class Acidimicrobiia; order Acidimicrobiales; family Ilumatobacteraceae; genus Casp-actino8. The sequence continues at coordinate 8,449 of WLTJ01000023.1, forward strand.
CTGTTGGGTTGTAAAAGACACTGGACTGGTGGTGAATGTGCCAGCAGAGTTGCTGGCACTGATGGTGACGTAATAGGTGGTCCCGGGCGCAAGCTGATTGACGGTCAGCGAAACGGGGGTGTCTCCCTCATCCGCACCCGAATAGACGAAGTATTCATTGGCATCGAGCATGTTTCGGTCTTGAGAGATACTGGCTTTGACGAAGGTGTCAAGGCCTGTGGTATCAACATTGGCAGCGATCACTGCTGAATCTGTTGATGGACTAACACTTGGTCGGGTAACGATGGGTATGGCGCCACTCGTTGAAAGAGACACTGACTCCGAGACGCTTGACCCGAGAGCGTTAGTGATTCTTATCCGCAAGAAGTAATGTGTGTGAGCAGAAAGTCCGTTGATCTGCAGGTGGCGTTGGGTAGGCCCAGTACTGCTAAAGGTTGAACTTGTGGATTTCCATACTCGGGCAAAGTCCTGTGTGAGTGAGGCCTCAGCGAGAACAGAACCCGATGTATCTCCGGTCGTGATGTCAACATCGACTGCGATGTTGTTGACGGCTGGATAGGTGGCGTTAATGCTGGCTGAAGGGAGTGACCCAATTGTCGTGAAACTTTGGATGTCTCCGACAACGGTTCCGAGTTGGTTGATGGCGGTCACGCGGGTGTAATAGGTCGTGAGAGGTGCTAGGTCAGTCAGAGCAACGGAGCGTTCAACTTCGCGTGCACCGGTTGCTCCACTGGCAGATTCAGTGTGAATGTCGTCCGAGAAACTTGGATCTGTTGAATATTGAAGAGTGACTGACGTCAGTAGTCGACCTGGATTTACTGAGAACGAAACGGATGCCTCGTTGCCTGTGAGGCCGCTGAAGTGGGAGGTTGAAAGTGTAGGTGGTGCACCCAGCGTCGTGAAGGTTTGACTCGCTCCGATACTTGTGCCCAATCTGTTGGTGCTGATGAAGCGCGCGTAATAAGTCGTTCGAGGTTTCAAATTCGTTAATCGCATCGAGACTGCGGTAGCGGAATAACTCAAGTCAGCGAGCGATGCTGTCACAGTGCGACTCATTGGTGCGGTGAAAAGGGGACTAGTGCCATATTCAAGAACTACTGATGTGGCATAACCATTGGGATTGACCCGACCATTGACTCTGGCCACAGTCGTATCAATTTCGGTACTGGGTGCATTGGAAACTGTGGGGCTTCCGATCGCCAAAATGCGTGCCGGGGAATTCCGGGTGACGAGATCTCCGTTGCTCATGCTTGCCCAGTTGAGAGCACCCCAACACCAGACGTCGCCGTTCGTGTCCAAAGCACATGTACCCGCGCCTGTACCGATTGAGGTGAAAGTGGTTCCACTAGGGACCAAGGGTGTGCGGTAGGTCTTACCGCCGAGTGTGGTACCCGTTCCAAGTTGGCCGTTTCCTCCGGTGCCGAAACACCAAGTTTTAGCCGTAGTCGTGAGCACACAGGTGTGGTAATTCGCTGTCGATATTTGTTGCAGCGTTTCGTTGTTAGGGACCGACATCGCCACTGGACGTGAACTGCTGATGTATGAACCATCGCCGAAGCTACCGTCATAATTGGATCCCCAGCAATAACCGTTGCCAGTTTGCGAGATCGCGCAGACGCGCCCTTGACCGACGGACACCGAGGCGAAGATGACTCCACTTGGGGGGACTATCTCTGTGGGCGTATAGGAAGTGATATTGCGAGGCGTACTTGTATGACCGAGGGCCAGTTCACCACTGTTGTTGTAACCCCAACAATAAAGATGATCGCGATCTGTGACGACACAAATGTTGGGTTCACCGAGATCGTATTGAACTACTTTGCCAAAATCTGGCATCGATACAAGGACTGGTACGCGTAGAGATTCGGTCCCACCATCACCGATGAATTGAGCATCACCCCAACACCACAATTCGCCGTCGGCGTTGGTCGCACAAGCAACTGAAGAGCCGCTTTGGACTGATACGACACGCATGTCATTGGGAAATTCAACTTGCACCGGGGTACGCGAAGTGGGGGTGAAATAGCTACCAATATGATGCTCGCCCCAGCAATATGCGTGGCCCGATACGGCTAATGCGCACGCACCTCTCATTCCGCCGACACTGACCGAAGCAAATTTCTCATTGTTCGGTAAAACAACCGGCGAGGGTGTGGTGAGAGTTCCGGCAGGTTGATCACTCACCAGATACCGTTCTGAGTTATCCCCCCAGCACACGCCCGCTCCTTGACTGGTGACGGCGCAGGCAGAGCGCGGTCCAATGGAAACTTGGCTGTAGGTGAAGACATCCGCTTGAACCGATGAAGAAGCGAATGGCAACATCGCCAAAATCGAAGATGTCATGAGTAATGTCAGGGAAATTCGTAGTGTGCGCATGTGTGTGACCATAACGCGGGGGTATGGCAGAGTAAGGCGAAACGTCTATTTATTCCGTAATTAGGCCCTTTACGAGGCTTTTAGCTTGCGCGAGAACAGAGAAAGAGTGAACCCAAGACCCCACGCGAGGTGCATGGTGGGCAAGATCAGGACAAGAGTGAGCCGTTCTGCGAGTGAAAGCCGTGGCTGACTGAAAGAGATAGCGGTAGTAAGCAGGCCGTAGAGCAAGGGCACAAGCAGGCTTAGCGGGTTGATAACAGATATCGCAAGGCTGCATAGCAAAAAAATTGTGACCAGCACTGGAGCCAATTGGCGCAAGCGTAGAGACGAAGGATGCAAGCAAACAACTTTTGCTTTCCACCAACCGTATTGAAAATACTGCCGTGCCAATTGTGACAACGAACTTCGGGGTTGATAATCAACCCACAGATTTGGATCAAACTGAATTATTCCACCATCACGACGCAGACGAATGTTCAGTTCGTAATCCTGGTTGCGGATCAACCGCTCATCAAACCAACCCACTTTCTCTGCACGAGACCTATCAAACACACCTAGGTACACCGAGTCAGTCGGACCCGCTTGTCCTCCAACATGAAACTTTGATCCACCGGTACCAAACTTTGAAGTCATTGCACGCGCCACGGCACGTTCAAAAACGCTGCGACCGATTGGCCTCTGGATGCCGCCGACATTGGCTGCCCCTGTCGAGCGAAGAGTGGCGACAGCGTTCAGTATGTAGTCAGGAGACAAGGTGGCGTGACCATCAACGCGAACGACGATCTGGCCTTTGGTATGAGCGATTGCCGCGTTTAAACCACTGGCGGTTTTCCCCGACGGGTTTTCTATAACCGAGATTCGATGATTTTGCGCGCAGAGACTCTGGGCGATTGCCTCTGTTGCGTCACTTGATGGGGCGACTGCTAAACAAATGTCAAACTCTCGCGGGTAGGTCTGAAGCAAAATTGACTGCACAGATTGCTCAAGGTACTTTGCCTCATTACGAATTGGCATCACGACGGAGACTGTGGGCCATTCGCTATGACTCATCATGTGGCTCTGATCAGACACGGCGACTCAGAACAACCCAGACAGTTCTGAGAAGAATTTGGATATCTAAAATGAGGGACCAATTCACAAGATATTGCAGGTCGTAACCGAGTTTGTGTTCGGGTGCGCTGTCATAGCGACCGTGCACTTGAGCTAAGCCAGTGAGTCCAGGTGGTAGCTCCGTACGTCGCTCGTATCTAGGTATATCTGCTTGGAATCCTTTTGCCATTTCTGGTCGTTCGGGACGCGGTCCGACCAAGGACATTTCACCCTTAATGACATTCCATAGTTGTGGGATCTCATCGGCACGCATTGATCGCATCCAAGACATTGATGGGATGATTCGTGGGTCCGCAAGAGTAGCGGTTTGCGGTCCGTCAGTTTCAGCATCAAGTTTCATTGTTCTAAATTTGAAAACAGTGAAGGTCTTTCCCTTTTCTCCCACTCGCTGTTGACGATAGATGAACGATGGTCCGGCCGCTATTCGCACATAGATGAAGAAAAAAATGATGAGGGGAACAACG
>WLTJ01000230.1 GCA_009705435.1 Actinomycetota bacterium
ACTTTGTTGCGCATCTAGTGGGATCCAAACCCACATCGTTGATGTCCATTGGCGATCCAGGGGCATGGGCCCTCGAAATTCTCGGCTTCCCACCAGGAACAATCAAACCATCGTCAAGTGAAGTGAAGGCAAAATATCGTGCACGCTTGCGTGAGGCTCACCCTGATCATGGCGGTGATGAGGTCAAGGCCAGCACATCAATCGGTGACCTCGGAGAAGCGCGCAAGATTTTATTGCGTTGAGATCTTTTCAGGACTAGATCTCTGGTCGATCAAACCCAGCGTGGTCCTCGGGATTGAGTTCTTCAAGTTCGCGGTGAGCAGTTTCTGGGTACGTCAGCAGAACGATCAGTGCCACGATCACGGGGCCGATGACGAGTGCCAACATGATCGGTCCGTAATGCGTCCCACCATCAACAAGCCACCCTGTCAACAACAGCGAGAGGCTTCCGCCAATCAGCGCGCTAGCGAGAATGAGAAATGCTGCACGACCGCGGTTACCCGTGGGGAAAAGCTCAGTTCGATATACGGCTAACGGTGGATAAGCCGTGGCGGCAATGATCCCACCGAAAATGGCAGCAGCCCACATCCATCCACCTGAGGCCCAAAAAGATAAAGCAATCAGCAGTCCACCGATTGGAGCACAGACAGCTGCCAAGAGTCGACGCCCGCGTTGATCAGCGATCCGCGCTCCGATGATCAGACCAATGACCGCTGGGGTCGCCGTTGACAAAGAGAAAATAGCCACCATGCCCGCAGAAAATCCGCGTTCATCTTTGAGGAATGAGTTCTGAAAAAATGAAGCAGGGGAGAGCAACATATTTCCGAAGAATGCCACAGCCATCTGAATCGCCAGTCGTTTGCGACGCAACGGAGGTATCGCAACCGCCTCTGTATCGCGTTGATGGAACTCGAAGCGGCGTGTTTCAGGGAGACGACGAGTGAGATCAAAAGCCACCACTAACCACACCAATGTGATGACGTAAATCAGTCGCCACCCGTTATCTGCAAGATCGGCAAGAGGCAATGCCATAACCGCCACGCCGGCACCCATGCCATTGGCCATGGCCAAAACACTGATCGCGTACGCCCGTGAACTGCGTGGCATTTCCTCGGTGGCAATCACCGCCACTAAAAGATCAAGGGCTAATCCCAGTGGTCGTCCCATCGTTTGTGTCGCTACGAGTAATTGAAAGTTTGGCGCGATGGCACCGAGTGAAGCGATGATTGGTGCCGCCCAGGCCAGACAAATCACAACACGCCTGCGCCCGATTCGGTCCGCAAGTAAGGCAGCTGGCAAGCCCAACACAATGCCGACACGAACGACGGTGCCGGCTATTCCGCGACCCCAATCTCCGACACCAAGATCATCGCCAGCAAAGGCCACAGTCTGCGTGAAGAGAGTATTGACGAAGGCGCTGAGGAGGGATGCCGCAGCGAGGAGACCCAACACATGAATTTGTCGCGGGGTCAGGCGATCAGGTGGCGCCCACTTCGGTTGCTGCTGCGGTTCGGGTCCAAGTTTTCGACCCCTGATGGAACGATGCATCAATCGGCCAAAGAGCCAGGAGAACCACGGGATCAGAACTTGATAGTCGGTCGTCTCAGTCAGGGTTGGCGGATTGGCGCTGACACTGACAACGCGGCGATATGTAGTGAACGGTCCCGCAGACTGTTCAAAAACCGCAATTTGATCAGATTCTTTGAGTGATTGATCAGATATTTCGGATTCAAGTACGAGATCAGAGCGGGGCGTGATGAGCCATTGACGCACATCATCGCTATCGGGCCAAGACCGCACCAGATTTTTAACCCCGTGACCCACAGCGCCGATGCTACTTGGCGACCTATATTTGTTGTCTATGGACCGCATCGTTGTTCAGCGCAGTGGTCCGTTAGCGGGCGAGGTTCAAGTACCTGGGGCGAAGAACTCGGTACTCAAACTGATGGTCGCCTCGCTCTATAGCGCGGGGACACACGAACTCACCAATGTGCCAGCCATTTCCGATGTGCAAACGATGGGCAAGTTGCTGGAATCTTTGGGACTCACTGTTGAACATGGCATTGGCGAATCTGGTGTCCTGCGTTTAAGTAACTCGGGAACCATCGCAACTGTTGCGCCCCCCGAATTAGTGACGAGTATTCGTGCCTCAATCAATCTTCTCGGACCATTGCTGGCTTGTCGTGGTCGGGTGCGACTCGACATGCCCGGAGGTGACGATTTTGGCTCGCGTCCGATTGACATGCATGTGGCTGGTCTCACGGCTATGGGAGTACGTTTCGATATTAATGACAACGCACTGTCGGCGGAGGTTGATCACTTAATCGGTGCGCACATCACTCTTGATTTTCCATCTGTTGGAGCCACAGAAAACTTATTGACAGCAGCGGTTCATGCCGACGGCACGACAACTATCTCCAACGCAGCGCGTGAACCAGAGGTTGCGGATCTATGTGATCTGCTTGTGGAAATGGGCGCCAAGATCACTGGCATTGGTTCTGCTTGCTTGACAATTGAGGGAGTCCCACGCGGCGCATTGCATCCCGTCACGCATGCCGTGGTTCCCGATCGAATTCAAGCAGCGACATATCTTGCGGCAACGGCGATTGCTGGTGGCGACGTGATTGTGCGGGGAGCGCGACCTCAAGATATGCATGTTCTGTTAAGTCGGATGAATGACATGGGTCTTGAGATCACAGCGGTTCCGGGTGGCGTGCGCATTGTTTCGCAAGGTCGGATGCGAGCAGTTGATATTCAGACTCTGCCGTATCCCGGTTTGGCGACAGATTACAAACCCTTATTGGTGACGATGTTGGCAGTGGCCGAGGGCATGGGCGTAGTCACTGAAAACTTGTATCCAGGACGTTTTCGTTATGTCGAAGAATTGTCCAAGTTGGGTGCTGATATTCGCACTGATGGACATCACGCGATTGTCAGGGGTGTCGAGGGACTGCGAGGAGCGGGCGTTGTAGCCCCCGATATTCGAGCGGGTGCAGCCTTAGTTGTCGCGGGTCTAGCGGCCCAGGGTCGAACAGTGATTTCTGGAATTGAACATATTGATCGTGGATACGACGATTTAGTTGGAAGACTTGTCGGACTCGGCGCCCTGATTGAGCGAGTCGATATCCCCGTGACGCAAGGAAAATGAGCGATCAAGGCGTTTCTTGACGAGAACGATCAAGGCCACAATGACCAGGATGGGTCCCGCTACGAGGAGGATTTCATCCCAACCGCCTTGGTGAGCAAGTAGTGCCATAGTGCTGGTCGTCATACAAAAGCCTTCGTGAAGTGCGCCTCATAACCGAGGTTCTATGTCCTCTTCACTCTACGCTCATAAGTATCCGATTTTCAACAACAACTCAGGTACAGCCGTGACAACCACAATGCGCGAACAGGTCGAAGAGACCATTGAGGTCATCCGCCCCGCGCTTCAAGCGGACGGCGGCGATATTGAATTGAAAGAAGTCGACGAGGTCACGGGCATTGTCACGGTCACCTTGATTGGGGCATGTGGAACCTGCCCCGCATCGACCCAAAC
>WLTJ01000231.1 GCA_009705435.1 Actinomycetota bacterium
AAATGGGGGGAACGTAACGACACCCTAGTTGCTCGTCAAGACGTCAGCACGATCTGATTGTCAATTGCGTCCACGACGATTGCACCATCTTCGCCGACTTTGCCCTCAAGGATCAGGACAGATGCACGGTCACCAATCTCACGCTGAATGACTCGCTTGAGCGGACGAGCACCGAAATCAGGATCAAATCCAACGGCGGCAAGTAATGCCACGGCTGCTGGGGTGACCTCTAGCGAGATTCGCCGAGCCAAAAGTCTCTCGCGGAGATTCTCAAGTTGAATCATCACGATGTGTGCCAAGTCATCTTGGGTCAAAGAGCGGAAGCGAATAATTTCGTCGATGCGGTTGATGAACTCGGGTTTGAAAAAACCTTGTGGTTCCCCCAGCAAGTTTGAGGTCATCACAATCACGGTATTGGTGAAGTCCACCGTCCGACCGTGGCCATCGGTCAAACGACCATCGTCGAGTACCTGTAACAGAATATTGAAGACATCGGGGTGTGCCTTCTCAATCTCATCCAACAGCACGACGGTGTATCCGCGACGGCGCACCGCCTCCGTGAGTTGTCCACCTTCGTCATATCCGACATATCCAGGAGGAGCGCCAACTAAACGCGACACCGAATGCTTCTCCGTGTACTCACCCATGTCGATGCGGACCATGGCGCGCTCATCGTCAAACAGAAATTCAGCCACCGCTCTCGCCAACTCGGTCTTGCCGACACCAGTCGGACCAAGAAAAAGAAATGAGCCGATTGGGCGAAGAGGATCGGATAATCCAGCACGGCTCCGACGAATTGCATTCGATACAGCGGACACCGCTTTGTCTTGACCGATAATCCGGCGGTGCAATAAAGATTCAAGATTGACCAGTTTGGCCATTTCGCTCTCAAGTAAGCGCGTCACGGGAACTCCCGTTGATTTGCTCACCACCTCAGCGATATCTTCCGCATCGACTTCTTCTTTAAGCATGCGATTGTCGGTCTGAAGAAGATCGAGGTGCCCTGTGGCTTCATTGATACGGCGCTCAATTTCAGGGATACGCCCATAACTGATCTCAGATTTCTTTTGCAGATCAGTTTCGTATTCGACATTAATCTTGAGTTGTTCAAGTTCTTCCTTGAGATGACGAATAGCCGCAATGGCATCTTTTTCTTGCTGCCAATGCTCGCGCATGATCCCTGCGTCATTAGTAAGAAGTTTCAATTCATCCTCAATAACGGCGAGGCGATCCCGAGAGGCGGAGTCAGTTTCTTTTTCCAACGCCAACTTTTCAATCTCAAGTTGCATGATTCGTCGTTCCACAACATCAATCTCTGTTGGGAGCGAGTCAATTTCAATGCGCAATTTACTTGCAGCCTCATCAACAAGGTCAATTGCTTTATCAGGCAGAAATCGACTGGTGATATAACGATCTGAAAGAACCGCTGCGCTGATCAAGGCCGAATCTTGAATCCGCACACCGTGATGAACTTCATAACGCTCCTTGAGCCCACGCAAAATGGCAATCGTGTCTTCGACCGTTGGCTCTCCGACATACACCTGCTGGAATCTCCGTTCTAAGGCGGGATCCTTTTCAACATATTTGCGATACTCATCAAGAGTGGTGGCGCCAATCATGCGCAGTTCACCCCGCGCCAACATCGGCTTAATCATGTTGCCAGCATCCATCGCCCCTTCGGCTCCACCGGCACCAACAATGGTGTGCAATTCATCAACGAAGGTGATGACTTCACCTTGTGAATCCGCAATCTCTTTCAGTACTGCCTTGAGACGCTCCTCAAACTCACCACGATATTTTGTGCCAGCAATCAGACTGGCAATATCAAGTGCAATGAGACGCTTATTTTTCAGACCCTCGGGCACATCACCCTCAGCGATGCGACGCGCAAGTCCTTCAACGATGGCAGTCTTACCCACACCTGATTCACCAATGAGTACTGGATTATTTTTCGTTCGGCGACTTAAGACCTGTATCACTCGGCGAATTTCCTCGTCGCGTCCGATGACTGGGTCAATTTTTCCATCGCGAGCTCGTTGAATCAGATCCTGACCGTATTTTTGCAAGGCCTGAAAGTTTTCCTCTGGATTCTGCGAGGTCACTCGATGATTGCCGCGCACTTCACGCAGTGCCTGTAGGAGTTCTTCACTACCTATGTCGAGACGCCCGTTCATTGCCGCTAGAAGATGCTCGACAGAGAGAAAATCATCTTTGAAATCTTTTTGGTACTTTTCTGCATTCTCGAGAACATTGCTGAGTTCACGATTCATTCGCGGTTCAGCACCGCCATACGCTTTTGGAAGTTTGGCGACTTTTTCTTCGGCGCCGTTGCGCACCATCAGTGGAGCCAAACCTAACTTGGCTAAAACAGCGGGGACAATCGTGTCCTGCTGACTGACGACGGCAATCAAGAGATGATCAGGGGTAATTTCGGGATTGGATAACGATTGCGCTTGATCAACAGCGGCAGCGATCGCTTCTTGAGTTTTCAGGGTCCAATTTTTCGGGTTCAAAGCCATAAATGTCATCTCCTCAAGACGTCACTGATTGCAACCAATGCACGGCTGCCTCGGTGAGCTCTGTCGTTCGTTTGTAATCACGCACATCATCAGGAAGATTCGCCAGAGCATCAGCCAGTCGATGCGCGTCATTGGGCCGATCAACTAAATGTGAAAGTGGGCGGACATATGTGCGGATTGTGAAAAGGACACAGTTGGTGCGCGGGAATCGCCTGATTGTCTCCCTCTCAACTCGCAAAAACAATCGATCACCCGCCGTCGGATCTCCGACACTTGGATAGCCAGGCGATGTAGCGGCAGTGCCGTCTACGGGTTGATACAAGTCATCGGTCTCCAGCACGCCCCATCCTGTGCGCCAAAAAGATTTCTCTGGCTTCAAGCGACCAAAAAATGAATCAATGGGATCTTGTAATTGCTCATTCAGGCGATCCACTGGCGCATGTACCTCACTCATTGTTAGACCAAGTTTCGAAGTGAGGTCCCAACGATTAGGGAAGGCCACGCTTCCAGCACCAAATACCAACTGTCCATCACGCTCAACGAGCAAAGCTAAGTCTTCTTGAATGAGACGTCCGCAGATAATCAGTGGATGTTCGCGCCATTGACCAGTGCTGTCGGGAGACACCGTCAAGCGCTCGTGACGATGATGATTGACGATCTCATTTCCCTCACGGCTGAACCAATCGGGACGAGTGCTGATGAGAAAATCCACCAAGTTTTCCAAAACTTCGCCAGCTTCATCCTCACTCCCCGGAATATTGGCATTGACGGTTGCGGGATGTTGCGCGAAAAGTAATGTCTTGGCATCCATTTCATGGTCGTAATCATGACCAAACTCGATCCAATGTTGAAGATCAAGTGGACGCAAAGCCAAGCGCCAACGGAAGGCTCCCGCGAGGTAAGGCTGATAATCAGGTTGATCGGTCATCATCAGCGATACTTTTTAGTCACGCCGCAGAACTGGCGCTATCCGTCCATAAACCGTAACGGCCTGATGCAAGGGCACGATGTTGGCTT
>WLTJ01000232.1 GCA_009705435.1 Actinomycetota bacterium
CGTACAAGGCCTTGCCAGTAATGACCCCCGCGAAAGTTTGAATGTCGCCTAATGCACGAACATCGTCAAGCGAAGCCACGCCACCACTCGCAATCACGGGAATGGTGGTAGCTAAGGCGGCAGCACGCAGTCCGTCCACATCGGGACCCTGCAACATGCCATCCCGCGAGATATCCGTAATCACGAAAGCCGATGCGGACGGGAACCACGATAAGGCATCGTTAAGTTGCACACCAGAGTCCTGAGTCCAACCGTGAACAGCAATCTCGCCGCCACGGTGATCGAGGCCAACGGCCACGGCAACAATCTTTGCTGCCTCTTCAACCAAACTTGGATCGGCGACGGCCGCCGAACCCATCACCACACGCGCTACGCCAGCATCACTTAAGGCCTGAGCGTCGCTTAAAGAGCGCACACCTCCGCCGGTTTGTACTGCCGCACGATCACCCACAGCACGCGCTACATCCGCCACGACGCGACGATTGATAGCTTCACCCGTTCGTGCCGCATCAAGGTCAACAATGTGAATCCAAGTCGCTCCAGCCTCGACGAAAGACAGTGCCACAGCCACCGGATCATCGCCATACACAGTTTCTCGGGCATAGTCGCCTTGTAAAAGTCGCACGACCTGACCGCCGCGAAGATCAATCGCTGGGTACAACTCAACAGTCATGACTTGCCCGCGGCTTTCACAAAGTTGTCCAGCAACGCAAGACCGCTGGCACCAGATTTCTCTGGATGAAATTGCGTGGCGAAAACATTACCGAGTCGAAACGCAGCATTCAGCGTGCCGCCGTATTCACAGGTAGCGGCAATCACCTTGTCGTCATTGGGGACACCATGCAACGAGTGCACAAAATAAACCCATGAGCCATCAACAGATTGTGAGAGTAATGGACCTGAGAACATTGGATCTTTTGGATGTTCAAAATTCAACTTGTTCCATTGCATCTGTGGTCGCTTGACCCCGGGTGGAATCCATGTGACCATGCCAGAAATGATGTCTAAGCCACGCGCCTCAAGATTTTCTTCACTCCCTGTAAAGAGCATCTGCATACCAACACAAATGCCAAGGAAAGGCCGACCAGAATCAACGGCTTGGTGCACGACTTTTTCTAGCCCAGCGGCTCGCAATGCAGCCATGCATGCTCCGAAAGCACCCACTCCTGGCAGCACGACAGCGTCCGCAGTCGCCACGAAGTCGGGATCACGGGTCAGACGCGCATCAGCACCGACTTTTTGCAAAGCTTTTTCTGCAGAACGCAGATTGCCAATGCCGTAATCCAATACAGCAATAACAGGTGCCGTCACAGAACGCCTTTCGTTGATGGCACTTCAGATCCCTCAATACGTACCGCATCGCGTAAGCAACGACCGAGACCTTTGAACGCTGCCTCAATGATGTGATGGACATTATGGCCATGCTTCAACGTGACGTGCAGTGTGACTCCAGCAGACATGGCCAGCGAACTGATGGCATGCTCCGCCAATTGTGGATCAAACGCAGGATTCCCAAGTGGCAAGCACTCTGGAAGAGGCACATCCCAGACGACAAATGGACGACCAGAGAGGTCCAAAGCGATTTCAACAAGGGCTTCGTCGAGTGGATAGAGACCACTTGCAAAACGGCGTACGCCGGCCTTGTCACCAAGAGCCTCGCGTATCGCTTCGCCCAAGGTAATTGCTACGTCTTCGACGGTGTGGTGAGTATCAATATGCAGATCACCCTTGGCCGCAATACGCAGATCAAATCCACCATGTTTGCCGACTTGGGACAACATGTGGTCATAAAACGGAATGCCGGTACTGACATCGCATTGCCCCGAGCCGTCAAGATTGACCGATAACTCAATTGATGTCTCCGCCGTTGTTCGCGAACGAGTGGCAATTCGACTCATGATAAAACCTCCGTTAGGGCATTGAGAAAAATGTCGTCTTGTTCTTGCGTACCAATGGTGACTCGCAGGCAATCAGCAAGTCTGGGCCAACTTGAACAATCTCTGATTAATACACTGCGGTCGAGCAAACCTTGCCACACCGTTCGACCACTTTTTGATCGTGGACGCAGCAAAATAAAGTTCGCCCCACTCTCAAAAACATCCACGTCAAGCGACGCTAGAGCATTCACCAGGCGTTGACGTTCCGCCACGATTGTTCGCACCCGTTCTTCCATATCGCCCTGAAATTGAACAGCTAGAGTGCCAGCGATCTGCTTCGCTGTATCAAGGTGATACGGCAAGACAACTTTGTCAAGTTCGGCCACCAACCAACGTGGACCAATCAAGTATCCGAGACGCGCCGCAGCCATACTCCATGTCTTAGAGAATGTGCGCGTCACGACGAGCGGTGTCTCTTCATTGATCAGTTCTAAGGCACTCCATGGGGCGAATTGCCCGTAGGCCTCGTCGACGACAACAAGCCCTGTACTCAATGCCAAGACCTCAGCAACCAGTTCAGGTGAGTCGACCCCTCCAGTTGGATTATTTGGGGAACACAAAAATGTCACATGCGGCTCGAACTCATTGATCACACGACGAACTTCGTTGACATCAAGTGAAAAGTCAGTACTACGTTCACCTTCAACGACAGTTGCACCAGTGATTCGCGCAATGTGACTATGCAGTTGGTAAGTCGGCTCAAATGTGGCCACCGTGCGCCCAGGACCAGCGAATGTTAAGAGCACTGTTTGTAACACCTCGTTGCTGCCGTTGGCGACGAACACCATCTCAGGAGACACGCCATGCAGATCGGCAATCGCAGACCGCAAACCAGATGCCGCCCGATCGGGATAGCGATGCCACTCAATGTCAGAAATGGCTGCGGCGTAGGCCTCGCGGAAGGCTTGTGGCGGAGCAACTGGCGCTTCATTGGTGTTGAGACGCACACGGACCTCCACTTGGGGCGAGTGGTAGCCCTCGAGGGCAGATAAATCGTCTCGTGCAGGCACTCGGGTCACAGGACTCAAGGCTACCCAAGTCGGTAGTTCACTTTTGGGTAGGTTTCCGCTGAGCACCATGGTGTGACATATGGTGACGGGGTGACCACTGCAGACTTGTCAACTATCGCCGCCGAATTAGCTGTTATCGCTGAAGGCACCGACCGCTACCGCCAGCGTGTCGCCGACTTAGGTCAGGCCAACCTGGGTGGTAAGCACGATGACCTGCTGGCCGCCATTCACGAAGCCGACCGATCTCTACGATCGGCTCAACGCGCGCTACTTCGCGCTTCACGTATTGCACTTCTGGGTCGGTGAGAGGACATCTGATGTCCTCTCACCGACCCAGAAGCACAAAATTGTGCCATAATGACTGACACAACTTGTCAGGAGTCCGCCATGAGCATGCCCAGGTATGGAAAACCAAATCTCTCCTATGTCAGCACCTGGTTTGCTGATCCAAACGACAAACCAATGTGGGCCCTCAACCTCATGAAGTATCGCCCGATCGCTGATTATCAAGACGGTCGCGATCTGTCCATCAGTGGCGCGGATGCCGACCTCTTGTATAACCCCACTGGTCCCCTA
>WLTJ01000233.1 GCA_009705435.1 Actinomycetota bacterium
AGCCAACGTGCTTGCGGGCGCTCGGCTAAAACATCAATCGTTTCAGCTAATAAAGTGCGCCAAGTGACAACACTTGACAGATCGCGCTCCATCGACACACCCGATCAATCCTCGTCGCCAGCTAATTGACGAGCCCGCTCATCAGTGGCTAACGCGTCAATGACTCCGTCTAGATCGCCAGCCAATACATCGCTCAACGAATACACCGTGTAACCAATCCTGTGATCGGTCAAACGATTCTCTTTGTAGTTATATGTACGAATCTTTTCCCCACGTCCGCCACCGCCAACCTGCGAACGGCGTTCGGCAGACATCTTGGCTTCGTGTTCATCTTGGGCTGCTTTCAACAAACGCGAGCGCAAGACCGTCATTGCCCGAGCCCTATTCTGTAATTGACTGCGCTCATCTTGCATTGTCACGACGACACCAGTCGGAATGTGCGTGATTCGCACTGCAGAGTCCGTGGTATTCACGCCTTGCCCGCCGGGGCCGCTGGCGCGATACACATCAATCTGTAAATCCTTCTCGTCAATATGAATATCAACTTCTTCTGCTTCAGCCAAAACCATCACCGTGGCCGAAGATGTGTGAATGCGACCTTGACTTTCAGTCACAGGAACTCGCTGCACACGATGCGGTCCGCCTTCAAACTTCATTCGTGACCAAGCATCATCACCACGAATAACAAAAACAACTTGGTTCATACCACCGAGATCACTCGGGTCAATTGACAGTGTTTCAACTTTCCAACGTCGACGACTGGCGTAAGCCACGTACATTTCGTATAGATCCCGAGCGAATAGGTTGGCCTCTTCGCCACCTTCTGCCCCACGAACTTCAAGAATGACTGGCTTTCCATCATTGGGATCTTTAGGTAACAGCAAATCCCTCAGGACTTCTTCTAAACGGGCCACATCAGCGTCTGAAGATTCTTTTTCATTCTTCAGTTGCTCTTTCTCTGCAGGCAGATCAGTCATCGCTAAAAGTTCGCGCGCGGCTTCGCCATCGCTGCGACGGACTTCAATGTTGCGAATGCATTCAACAACTGGTGTGAGTTCTTTGTAACGGCGCGAGATATCACGCAACCGACTCTGATTGCTTAAGACATCGGGATCTGATAACAGCGACTCAAGGGTCACGTGCTCAGCCAATAAAGATTCCCAACGGTCTTGCATAGACTTCTCAGGCTAGGCGCACGACAGAGGTATTAGACGCCGATGATCAGCGCTGGATGAATCAACATCTCGGCCAAACGCCGAGTGACAGGCGAGACATCTCGCTGAGGCACAACAACGATCAAGTCAGTGTCGGGTTGAGCGTGAAAAAGACGAGCCTCGGCGGCAAAGGGAATGACATCAAGATCAATCCCGGTCGAAAAGACAACGACAACGGGAGACCCAAGTGCATTCTCCCCAATAGCCACGCATGGAATTGGATCTTTCAAGTTTGGCCGCGGCGATGGTGAAGCCACGGCGCGTAACGAGGACGCACCAACAATGGAAGGATCATCAATGGCCAAAGCTCGTAACGCCCGTTCTGCTCCCAGCCGATTAAGCGGATGCGGGTCAGCGCCCGGTGTTCGATGACGTCGAACAGCATCAACAATGCGCTTCAGGGACTGTGCTGTCGGCGTATTGCCATGCATCATGGTGAACGCCTCTCGATCGTGGGCACCCACACCAACTTCCAAACGATGCTCCCCGGTGTAAGCGTCCGTCACCACACGACAAATTTCTAGTCCGCGCACCTCGCCCGTGATGACTCCATGTTCAATCACCACATCAGCACCGCCAAGCGTGATCGTCTCAATGAAAAGTTCATGTCCGCGAGTGACTTCGGCATGTTCTTCAACATCTTGCGCGCTTGCGGGCGTGATATTGATGCCATCAATTGCCCAGATTTTGATTGACAGATCAAATGCGGTGGCGCGGCGCGCCAAAGTTGCCGTGTCGCTTGAAGCCAAGATATGCAGATCGGTGACGGCATGTCGCGAGGCCCACGCCAAAGCCACACCTAAACCGCGCTCAGGTTTATCTTCAATCAAAACCCAGGAGGCGTTGTTGGCCGTCATCGCTGCGCCAACCGTCAGACCAATTTGATCGCTCGGTTCAATCGCTCCGAAATGTTCACGCACCAAAGCAACAAGTTTGATGCCGTAGAGCCGAGCCTTGAGTTCGGGATTCATCGCCGTATCAGACATGAATCACCGCCCAGTACATGAGTACGCGTCCAAACGCGAGATGACAAGTAGTTATCAGGACTTAGTTTTGCGCTCGCCATAACGCTTGTTAAAGCGCTCGACTCGTCCACCCGTGTCAACAAGCTTTTGCTTGCCAGTGAAATAAGGATGGCACTCGTTGCAGAGTTCGATGTTGAGATCGCCACCACGCGTTGAACGGGTTTCAAACACGTTGTTGCACGAGCAACGCACGGTTGTCAGCGAATAATTTGGGTGGATTTCGGCCTTCATATCTTTTCGTCCTCTGTGATGGAGAGCCCTAACGGGACCCCGTGAGCCTAGCGGTGGTCTCCGATTCCCCCACCCCAACGGTGCAGGAGAGCAAAAAACCTGTCTGACCTATCCCCTACATCATCGGTGTTTTACCGATTTCGGCAAGGAATTCGTCGTTGGTCTTGAACTGCTTGAGACGGTCAACCAACAATTCCAAGCCTGGAGCGGCGTTGCCATCTGAGGCCAAACCGGACAGAACCCGGCGCAATTTCCAGACCATCTGCAATTGTTTGCGATCAAATAACAATTCTTCGTGGCGAGTACCCGAGGCGTCAACGTCAATGGCTGGGTAGACACGCTTTTCTGCCAGGCGGCGGTCAAGACGCAACTCCATGTTGCCTGTGCCCTTGAACTCTTCGAAAATCGCTTCGTCCATGCGGCTATTAGTTTCCACTAACGCCGTGGCCAAGATCGTCAACGAACCGCCCTCTTCAATATTTCGGGCCGCACCAAAGAACTTCTTCGGCGGGTACAGAGCGCCAGCATCAATACCACCGGACAAAATCTTTCCGCTGGCAGGAGCAGCCAAGTTATAGGCACGACTGAGACGAGTGATGCCGTCCAAAATGATGACAACGTCTTTGCCGATTTCGACGAGACGCTTAGCCTTTTCGATCGTCAACTCAGCCACATGTGTGTGCTCTTCGGATGGTCGGTCAAAGGTACTGGAAATAACTTCACCCTTCACCGTGCGGCGCATGTCAGTCACTTCTTCTGGGCGTTCGTCAATCAGCAAGACCATCAGCACAACTTCTGGGTTATTGCGCTCAATCGATGTTGCGATCTCTTTCATGACCGTCGTCTTACCGGCCTTTGGTGGCGACACGATAATGCCGCGCTGCCCTTTACCGATCGGAGAGATGAGGTCAATGATGCGAGCGGTCATGTTGCCTGGATCAAGTGGGCTTTCAAGCTTCAACTTTTCATCAGGGAACAATGCCGTCAGGTCCTCGAAGCGGGGACGGTTCTTAGCTTTTTCTGGATCTCCACCATTGACGGTGAG
>WLTJ01000234.1 GCA_009705435.1 Actinomycetota bacterium
AACTTTCACTGGCTTGCGACTATCGCATTGCTGGAGAAAAAGCAGTCTTTGGTCAACCAGAAGTTCTTCTAGGAATTATCCCAGGCGGTGGTGGGACTCAACGTTTGCCGCGTCTCGTCGGATCAAGCCGGGCCAAAGAAATTGTGATCACCGGACGTCAGGTGAAGTCTGAGGAAGCCTTACGAATTGGACTTGTTGACGAAGTGGTACCCAACGAGCAACTTCATCAGCGAGCTTTGAGTTTGGCCAGCGAAGTTGCCAAGGGTGCACTTCACGCCCACGCGCTGATGAAGCGCGCCATTGATGAGGGTCTCTCGTCCGCTCTTGCCGACGGTTTACTTCTCGAGCGTCGTTTATTTACTGAGGTTTTTCACACTGATGACAGCCAGGTCGGTGTCCAAAGTTTTCTTGAGCATGGTCCAGGAAAAGCAAACTTCACTGGTAAATAATGACTCTCACTTTCGAACTCGCCTAGCCTTGACTCCGTGGCTGAGATGACTCCGTGGTGGCGTGACCCGACATTGCGTCCCGCCATCGTGGCCTGCCTGACGCTCAGTGCGGCTGTTGGTGTCTTTGGCGTTTCCTTCGGCGTTGGTTCGGTGGCTGCAGGTTCGACGGTTCTGCAAACATGCGCGCTGTCGTTGCTTGTCTTTACGGGCGCCTCACAATTTTCCGCCGTGAGTGTGATCGGCGCTGGCGGATCTATCGGCTCGGCACTCGGCGGAGCACTGCTGCTTGCCGCACGTAACGGTGTGTATGGCTTGGCGATGTCGCGCCGACTTGATGGCAGTCTTGGACGCAAATTTCTCGCCGCCCAATTGACGATTGATGAGACAACAGCAATGGCCGTCGCTCAGCCAACGCGACGTGCCCAACAAGTTGCATTCTGGGTCACTGGCGTAGCGCTGTATGCATGTTGGAATCTTGGCACCTTGATTGGGGCCTTGGCAGGAAGCGCTATTGATCCGAAAACATTTGGTCTTGATGTGGCTTTCCCTGCAGGCTTCGTGGCGATGGTGTGGCCATTGTTCAGCGATCCACGCGCTCGCCTCGCAGCCTTAATCGGTGGAGCGGTGTGTTTGTTGACGGTTCCCTTCACGCCCATCGGTGTGCCGATTCTGTTGTCGGTCTTGGGAGTCCTCGTCGGCCTTCAGAGTCCAGCGAATGCGCCGAATAGCGAGGTCACCCAATGACGTGGACGCTGATCATTCTGTTGGCCGTTGGTGCCTATGCCTTTAAGGTCACGGGACTGATCATTCTCGGTGGGCGTTCCTTGCCTCCAGTTTTCGAACGTTGTCTCGGGTTGATTCCAGCGGCGATTATCACTGCCTTGGTGATGAAGGACACTTTCACTGTGGGTCAAGATCTCACCCTTGACGCTCGCGCACTCGGCATTGCAGTTGCAGTGATTGCCGCGTGGAGGCGTGCTCCGCTGATCGTGGTGATTGTTCTCGGTGCAGCGGTGACTGCACTCGTTCGTCAGTTATAGACGGAACACGAAATTATTTTGGTGAGGCCTCAACAAGAGCTTTGAGTTTCTTCAGATTGCGACGCCAGATTGCCTTAAGGACTATGCCGCCGCCGATGACTTCTCCGATGGGACCACCTAACCACCAAGGAAAAGTCAATTTCTCACTCCACGTGAATTGTGTGCGATTTCCACCGTCCAGTGGAGACAATGTGAAAACTCCTGTGCCGGTCACGATGCCACTGTGCCTGACGCCCATTGCCTCGTTCGGTATCCATTGCGTGATTTCCATTTTGTCGGTCAACTTGATCGGACCAACTTTGGTGTCACAGTCAAAACTTGTTCCGACACCGCGCGTTTGATCGCTGTGAAAACGAATTGCTACAGCGTCAGCCATCCAATCAATGTGGCGTTCAACGGGCTCAACGATTTCCCACACGCGAGCAGGAGAGGCATTGAGTGCAATAGATACTGTGATTCGACTCATGCGATCAGTTTTACCTAGATTCAGCGTTCGCGCCTACACGGCGCAGTTCTGCTGCAGCCTGCTCGGGTGGCACGATATTGATCATCACACCAGTACCGCGTTCAAAACCAGCGACCGTCGTGAGTTTTGCGAAGAGATGAATATGCCAGTGGAAGGGACCGTCATGTTGATGAGGCGCAGTGTGGAACACCAAGTTGAAGGCAACGTCGGGGAAGAGGGCATTGAGATGCTTCAGCGAATCGCGTATCGCACGTCCGACGCCGGCCAATGGTTCATCACTCGAGTCAGGCAAGTGAGCATGGTGATGGCGCGGAATAATTAAAATTTCGTACGGGGCGCCGCTCCACCATGGGCAGATGGCGATGGCATCATCGGTCGCAAAAATAACTCGTTCACCGGTGACTAGTTCTGCTTCAACGGTGGCGCACAAGATGCACCCACCTTCAAATCGCACGAATGCTCGTTCTTCGTCAAGAATTTCACCTGGGACAAAAGGCAGACCGAGTAATTGTCCGTGGGGGTGTGCCAATGAAGCACCAGCCTCACGTCCGTGATTCACAATGGCTTGCGAGTAGCGAATATTTTCCGTGGAAGCGTGATCAAGTAAACGCTTCTTCAGGGTGAGCATCAAATCTGCACAGGTCGCGTCTGAGAACGATTCAATGCCGCGACTGTGGCTTGGTGTGAAAACAAAAACTTCGTGAGTTCCACTTGCTTCGGCCATGACATGTACGGGACCTAAGTTGCGCACTGCCAAAGACTCTTGGCCATCAAAGGCGGGATAAAGATTGGGGAGCACGCGCATTCGCCAATCATCTTCATCACCAGTTGAATCAATCGGGGGGAGCGCAATTTCATCGCTGCCTGGACAGAACGGACATGGTCGCGAGGGACCAGATTCGACAGTGGGTGTGCGGGTAGCGAAATCGGTGGGGCGCATGGCCCTTTCGGCGACGATGGTGACCCATCGGCCAGTTAGTGGATTCAGACGAAGTTGACTCACGGTGCTTTCAGGATACGAGATAGTGAGGGTTTTTGTTGATCATTGTGA
Organism: Actinomycetota bacterium; assembly: GCA_009705435.1. Lineage (GTDB taxonomy): Bacteria > Actinomycetota > Acidimicrobiia > Acidimicrobiales > Ilumatobacteraceae > Casp-actino8. The sequence goes on from WLTJ01000234.1 coordinate 3,007, forward strand.
ATACACCGAGACATGTGTCTCAGATTGTTCGGTAAAAGGTTCCTGACTCATATTCGCCCACCGGTGTTTGAGTCGCAGTCCGCTCTGCAGAGCCATCTGATCGAGCTCATCGGGGTATGAATAGCGAATACTCCACGGTCGCAAGCGGACACCCCCAGATTCGGTGAATTCAACAAATTGACCGTCCACATGCTGGGTGCTTGGATCATGGATATCGGCCGAGAGGACAACTCGATCTGAACGCATCGAACGGACTCCTACTGTGCTGCCAGCGGGTCGTTGTGGGTCGGGAACGATGGCCTCGACGACGAATGAGCCACCGTCACAGAGGCGCTCGGCCACAGCCTGAAAAAGTTGCTGTTGGCGCTCCGCTGTCTGCAGGCTGAAAACGGTGTTATAGGCAATGAAAATCAGCGCGTAGCGTGCGTCCCCAAGCCCGTCAACCATGTCTCCCTGGATTGCCGTGAGGTGAAGGTTTCGCTCGAGAGATTTGCGTTGGAGGCGCTCG
>WLTJ01000235.1 GCA_009705435.1 Actinomycetota bacterium
ACTCAATTCAGACCCATCGAATGAGTCTGGCATTGTCTGACTACTCTGAATTCTCGTCATGGCTGAGCCCCCTGCGGTGTTGAAGAAATTGTCTCTGGCAGATCGAGTAGGTGACCCATGCGATCGCGCTTGGTTTGAAGATACTTGAGATTTTCCTCTGTTGGTATTGGGTTGAGTGCGACACGCTCGACAACTTCAAGACCATAACCTTCAATTCCGCCATATTTTGCTGGGTTATTGGTGATCAGGCGAAGTTTGTGAGCACCCAGATCTGCGAGGATCTGAGCGCCAACACCGTATTCCCGACTATCGATCGGTAAACCTAATTCAGTATTTGCATCCACTGTGTCGAGACCACCGTCTTGCAGCGAGTAGGCACGAATCTTATGGGCGATACCAATCCCACGACCTTCGTGACCACGAAGATAAACCACGATGCCGCGACCTTCCCTTGCAATCAGCGCCATCGCGGACTGGAGTTGTGGGCCGCAATCACAACGTCGGCTGGCAAACACATCGCCCGTGAGACATTCACTATGAACGCGAACAAGAACGGGATGTCCATCCTCAACATCGCCCATAGAAAAAGCCAAATGCTCGGTGTCATCAATATCGCTACGAAACGCGGTACAAGTGAAGTTGCCCCAATCGGTGGGCACCTGAGCTTGACCCATACGGGTCACTAACTTCTCGTTGTGTCGGCGGTATTTGATGAGTTCGGCGATACTTGAGAGCAACAAGTTATGCTCTTTGCAAAATTCAATGAGTTGTGGCAGGCGCGACATTGAGCCATCTTCATTGGTGATTTCGCAAATGATTCCCGCTGGTTGAAGACCAGCCATGCGTGCCAAGTCAACAGCGGCTTCGGTATGTCCGGCGCGCTTGAGAACGCCACCCTCGCGTGCTCGCAGCGGAAAGATATGACCTGGTCGGGCGAAAGAAGCAAAAGTTGCTGAGGGATCAGCCAAGGCGCAGAGTGTGACGGAGCGATCCGACGCTGAAATACCAGTAGTGGTTCCTTCAATCATGTCCACGGAAACTGTGAAAGCCGTGCGATGGCTCTCTGTATTGTGCTCAACCATGAGTGGAAGCCTCAACTCATCGCAGCGTTCGCCACTCAATGGGGCAACAACGACACCTGATGAGTGGCGGACGATAAAAGCGATTTTTTCTGGTGTCGCGAATTGGGCGGCCATGATTAGGTCCCCTTCATTCTCGCGATCTTCATCATCAACCATGACGATCATTTCACCGCGACCAATTGCCGCTATGACATCGTCAATTGCTGCAAACTTAAAGTCATCACTCATACTGTCTCCTTAAATTTTTGGGGGTTTTTATCAATCACGATTTCAATGTCCTCGCCGAGTAGGCGGGTGCTGACAATATTGGCGCGCCAAAGTTCCTGCATTGTTGCTGCTCCAGCTCCGCGAAAAAGTGGAGCACCATCATCGCCTCCCATAAATGCTGGGGCGACATACAGCACATAACGGTCAACAAGGTTCTCTCGATGAAAAGAAGCAGCCACGCTGGCTCCACCTTCAACCATCACCTGTAAGACATTTTCTTGGCCAAGTAGATTAAGGAGTTCTGGCAAGCCCGCCGTCCACTCTGTGCAAGGTTGGACCTTGGCACCTACTGGAGCCGAACCCAAAACGATGCGACGCGGTGAAGGGCCAGCAACGAGGCGAGTGGTCAGCGATGGATCATCGGAGCGCACCGTTTGGGCTCCAACAACGATGACGTCACTCTCAGCGCGCAGGCGATGTGCCTCAATGCGTGCTTGTTCTCCAGTAATCCATTGGCTTGAACCATCAGCGGCCGCCGTTCGTCCATCGAGAGTCATCGCCAACTTCAGGACAACAAATGGACGGCCCGTCGTGCGGTGATGGATGTAAGCATGTAGTTGTTCGCGCACCTGCTCAGCGCACGATCCAACCTGCACATCAATATTCGCTGCTCGCAGGGCAGTGAAACCCTGACCAGAGACGCGCGGGTCAGGATCGGCGATTGCGCTGACGATGTGCGTCACCCCAGCGGCAATGAGCGCGTCGGTGCACGCTCCCGTTCGCCCTTGATGGTTGCATGGCTCAAGGGTGGTGTACACGGTGGCACCGTGGGTATCCGCACCAGATGCGTGAGCAGCATCGAGGGCAACGATCTCAGCATGGCGCGAACCAGGTGGCTCAGTGGCGCCTTCAAAGACTTTGCCATCAGAGGTCACGAGTACGCAACCCACCCATGGATTGGGCGATGTGTGCAGACGCGCCGCAGTGGCAAGTTCGATTGCTCTGTCCATATATGCGGTGCTGGTCATGTGGGCTGTCATCTTTGGAGTTATGACCTCTTGCGGGGATCAATGACAGCGCGGTACACACAGCACCCAGCGCGCAACGGGCACCCTCAGTAGAGCGCCCATGGCACAGCCAAGACCGTTATATACCCGTGCTCCCATCCGGACTTTGACCGTCGGCTCTGGGTTCACACCAGATCGGCCGATGAAGGAGTTTCCTCTTCCAAAGGTTCGCGGGCTTTAACCGCCGGTTGGGACTTACACCCAAACCCCGCACGGGGTGTTTGTTCAATTGTCCTAAAAGCCTAGGCCAAACTTCTCAACAAACCCCAAGCCGACTTCGCATGGTGGGCATGGGTGGTACGTCCGCCGATCGAAAAACGCAAGACACTGCGTCCTTCAAGGACGGTTCGTGTGAAAAATACCGAGCGAGTGGCATTTGCCGCTTCTATCAGGGCATCTGTACGTGTATCAGCATCTTGCGGAGATGCTCCGCGCAGGCGAATACATAGCAAATTGAGGGGGTGGGGAGCCATGATTTCGAAACGATGGTCCTGAGCGACCAGGTCCGCCAACTCTTGTGTGATCTGGATATGACGGCGGATGATTTCCTGGAAAACCGCTGTGCCGTCGCAGCGGATTGCAAACCATAACTTAAGTGATCGAAATCGTCGCCCGAGGGGGATCTGCCAATCGCGATAGTCGATCGCCGCTCCAGTTTCGGCGGCTGCAGAGCGCAAGTACTCGGGCAAGATACTCAGTGCGCCAAGTAATGAGGCTCTGTCTTGGGTCCAGAATAAATCGCAGTCAAAATTGACTCCCATCCACTTGTGGGGATTGGTGCAATAACTATCGGCGAGTTCAAGACCATCATTGACCCAGCGATACTCTTCAGCAAGGGCAGCGATTCCGTGCATTGCGGCGTCTACATGGAGCCACAGATGATGGCGTTGGGTGATTGCGCCGATTGCAGATGTTGGGTCGAATGCACCTGATGATGTTGTGCCGTGAGTACTGCACACCCAGAACGGAATCAAGCCTGCTGCCTGATCGGCGAGGATCTGTGCCTCAAGTGCATCGGCAACCATGGCAAACGAGGCGTCATGTTCAATCATGCGAATGTTCTGTGTCCCGATCCCAGCGATGCGCAAACCTTTTTCGATACTGCTGTGCGATTGCGATGTGCAGTAAGCGATGAGTTTTGTGGTGTCC
>WLTJ01000236.1 GCA_009705435.1 Actinomycetota bacterium
GCTGGCATTGGACATTTTGCAAACAGTCATGAAGAAACTCCGGAATGGTTTGACCGCATCGTGGCCGTCAACCTCAATGGCACTTTCTATGTCGCTCGCTATGCACTGCCCCACCTTCTCGCTTCTTACGCCCAAACTGGTCGTGATGGGGTCATCGTCAACACAGCGTCAACATCCGGAATTATGGGCGCTCCTTGGAGCGCTGCCTATTGCGCCAGTAAAGGTGGCGTCGTCAACCTCACGCGCGAATTGGCTTACGAATATCGCGGCAAAGGCGTGCGCGTCAATGCAGTTGCTCCAGGCGGAACGAATACTGCTATCTACGCTTCATTCGCCTCCCTGCCAGCTGATGCTGATTACGGTTTGATGGGCAAAATCATGACGCCCATGGATCCTGCTGAACCCGATGAGATGGCAAATATGTTCACCTTCATCGCTTCTGATGAAGGCCGTTATATGACTGGTTCAATCGTCGTCATTGACGGCGGAATCACCTGTTAGAGAAAGCAACAAAAAAATGGGAATCTGTGACGGCCGCGTGGCCATTATTACTGGAGCTGGACGAGGACTTGGTCGCGCTCATGCACTGGCTTTCGCGGCCGAGGGGGCCAAAGTCATCGTCAATGATGTGGGGGCTTCACTCACAGGCGAAGGGCACGACATCAGTCCAGCGGCTGAAGTGGTAGCAACCATCAAAGCAATGGGCGGCGAAGCGGTCATTAACGATGATGATGTCAGCGACTGGGATGGTGCTGGTCGCATGGTGCAACAAGCCATTGATACCTTCGGTCGTCTCGACACTTTGGTCTGCAACGCGGGCATCGTTCGCGATCGCATGATCGTCAATATGTCAGTTGATGAGTGGGACGCTGTGATGAAAGTTCACTTACGCGGTATGTTCTGCCCCGTTCGTCATGCCGTTGATTATTGGCGTGCGATGAGTAAGGCAGGAACGCCCATTGAAGCCCGGATCATCACCACTTCATCGGGTGCTGGCTTATTCGGCAGTGTTTCGCAAGCCAACTATTCGGCAGCCAAGGCTGGTATTGCTTCATTCACTATCGTCAGTGCAGCAGAACTTGATCGCTACGGAATTAAGATCAACGGCATTGCACCGTCAGCACGCAGTCGCATGACACAAGACGCATTTGCCGAGATGATGAAGAAGCCAGACTCTGGCTTTGATGCAATGGATCCCGCCAATGTCAGCCCCGTCGTGGTCTGGCTTGGTTCATCTGCCTGTGAAGTCTCGGGACGAATGTTTGAAACGTCAGGTGGCGAACTATCGGTTGCTGATGGCTGGCAGCACGGTCAAGTATTTAACAAGGGTGCTCGTTACGAAGCAGCCGAGGTTGGTGCTGTCATTGCCGATCTTTTACGAGAAGCACCCGCCACAGCTCCTGTCTACGGAGCGAACTAATGACTGACGATGTCCTCGCCGCTGATGGCAGGGTCATCGGAACACGGGCCATTGCAACACGTCGCCGGCTACTTGATGCAACAGCAAAATTGCTCACTGAACAAGGCATCTTGGACCTCCGCGTCGTTGATATCACTCGTGATATTGGTTCATCCCCAGCCACCTTTTACCAGTATTTCAACGATGTTGATGAAGCAATTCTGGAATTGGCGAAGGAAGCAACTGAGGATGAAAAACCATTAGTCACTCTCCTGCAACCAGGTTGGAACAAAAAAACAGGACTCGAACAAGCCCATCATTTTGTTGATGCCTATATGGTTTTTTGGGATACCCATCATGCGGTCTTGCGCGCTCGCAACCTCAAGGCTGAAGAAGGAAACCGCCACTTCCGCGCCGCGCGGACCGAAGCAAACTTGTTGATTATGAATGCTCTCGCGGCGATGGTGACTGAAGGAGTGAACGCAAAACGACTTCCCAACTCCCTTGATCCTTTCACTACCGCTGCTGCCGTCGTTGCGATGTGCGAACGACTCTTAGCCTTCCAGCCCGAAATGGCCAAGCGCGGATCTGATAAGAACGCAATTCGAAATACTTTGGCGATATTGCTCTACGGAGCACTCACTGGTCACTGAGAAATTTACAAACTTGGAATCAGGCTTGCCAATTCGCGGAATTCGTTCATGGTTACCGCAGCCGGATTTGCTGACAAAACTTGCACGCACACATGATCTGCTCCACCATCAAGGTGAGCCTTGATGCGGGCATGAATATCATCCAGCGTTCCCCAAGCCACGATGGCATCAACCAACTTGTCCGATGGCCCATTCGGCGTGACGAGGTCTTCGTCTCCCCAACCCAACCGCCGCAAGTTATTGGTGTAGTTAGGTAAGCCCATGTATGTCGACATGTGCCCACGCGCGATTGCCCGCGCTTCGTCGGCATTGGTGCTGAATACAACGGCTTGTTCTGGAGCCAACAATGCGTCGGGACCCAAGATCGCACGAGCGACAGGCGTGTGTTCAACTGGCACAAAATAGGGGTGCGCTCCCAGAGTTTTTTCCGCCGCTAATTTCAACATCTTGGGACCAAGCGCTGCCAGACAACGCGCTGGAGTTTGAGTTGGCCCCGAGGCAAAGAACAAACTGCGATCCATAGCGTCGAGATACTTCACCATATTTGAATAAGGTTTGCCGTACGACGCTCCATGGAAACCTTCAACGGCGGGTTGATGACTCACGCCGATACCCAACAGAAAACGATCGGGAAAAGCTTCGGTGAGAGTTTTTTGACCAGCCGACATTGTCATCGCGGAACGAGCGTGAAGTGATGCAATGCCTGTTCCCATGATCAGTTTTTCAGTCGCCGACAATAACAATCCACATGAGGCAAAGGGTTCACGACCCACAGCCTCAGGAACCCAAACCGCTCCAAAACCCAACTCCTCAATCTGAGCGGCGGCTTTTTGTGCCCCTTTCATTGGTTGCATATCTAACTGAAAAGTCCAGAGACCCAATTTGCCGAGGGAGTTTTTTGTCAAAGTCATGATCAAAACCTAGACCAGATTTTGCAAGATTGAAGCATCCGCAATACGCACAATCGATCTTTGATCAGTTCGGAGGATATTGGATTGTGTAGCCAGGGTTATCGGGGTTGATGCGACCTGAACCCTGATTACCAAATAAGACGGTTGCTGCGTTCCATAGATCTTCTACGAGATCCCAGCCGGCAGCATTCGTCTCTTCGTAGTGACCTTGGGGTTCTCCCAACTCGCGCCCTAATGCCTGACCATAACGACACACTGCTGCCACCGCCGCGGCATCAGCTGCGGTGTAGGCCGCTGATGCATTGGGATCGTCGGTGATCTTCTTACATGTCAGTCCGCCCACGGAATCGACATGTTCAATGATTCCCCGAGCATTCAGATCGGCACAAGTCGTACCAGCGGGCAAAGCGATTTCTAAACATTTCAATCGGTACTCAGACACAGGCACCCAGTATCCAAGTTCTTCAGTCCCAAGACCAACAGTAAAAAGCACATCACGTTGTACCAGAGACATCAGATAGCCCGGAATGTCGTAATCAAC
>WLTJ01000237.1 GCA_009705435.1 Actinomycetota bacterium
ACGCACGGCAAGCTTTGCGGTAGGACCAGTCAGAGTCAACACTTTTCCACCAAGACGTTCGACAGCCGTCTTCAGTTCTGCAAAATGCAATAAATCTTTTTCACTATGAGCCCGATATAAAACAACAGGTTCATGATCTGGTCCTAAACGTTGAACCATTGCTAATACTGGCGCCACACCAACTCCTCCGACTACAAAAAGTGCTTTGGATCCCTGCAGAACTTCTGGAGTGACCACACCGAACGGACCCTCTACAATGACCCGCGTCCCGACCTTCAGATTGTTCATTAAGTGCGATGCTTCACCACGATCCTTAATAGTGAAACGCAGTTGGTCAATCGTCGGTGCTGCCGACAAGGAGTATGGATGCGACTGCCACCACAAACCCTTTCTCAGTGGTCGAACAAAACAAAACTGCCCAGCGTCACCATGACGATGCGCTAGCGCACTACCGGAGACCTGAATTGCGACGGTTTTGTGTCCGACGCTCTCGATTGATGTCACACGCAATGGTCGAACAAAAGCCTTGAGAGTTCGACCCCATCGCGCGACCACCATCAGGGCAACCACGGCAACATGCAATGAAACCCAAAACCAGCGCGCCGCAGTATCGCCAGCCAAGTCTGTTCCGAGATAAATCTGATGACCAAATGAGAGAGCCATTGCGAGATACGCAAGTAAATGCAAGAAGTACCAAGTTTCATAAGCCATCTGCTGACGAATGGACTTCAAGGAGGAAATGGTCACAACGCCAATTAATAGAGCGCCAACAAAAGCCAAGGCCATATACGGAGTACGACCAGTGAGATCAACAACAGCATTCGTCCAACCAGAATCGCTCGCCCAAGCGACTGTGCCAGCAGCTACGTGAACGCCAAGCAACAAACCCATAGAGTCCCCCAAAATGCGATGCCAAATGAACATTCGGTCAAGACCGAATCGACGCTCAAGGGATAACGGGCGCCCGACAAGAACGAGGGCAAGGAGAGCGATCGCTGAAGCTAAAAGCCCCGACAACGAAGTCACTGAGGTCCACGCCAACGTCCATCCTTGGGAAAGATTTGTCATTCCGCCGTGTACCGACCACATTCCGACGACACATAACCCATAGGCGGCCAGCACTGCGGCAATATCAGAATCAGATAACCGACTGACCGCTGGTCGAGTCATTGCTCCGCTTGATAGCGATGCTACGGCTAGCGAGTCAAGCTCGTCATAATCAGCGACCAAAGCACTTTCCAATGTCAAGCGATCAGTCATCGTCATTCATCTCGTCATCGCCTTCGTCTTCATCTTCATCTTCGTCATCGTCTTCATCTTCGTCATCGCCTTCGTCATCGTCCTCATCATCTGCGATATTGCCGGATATCCCGCTAGCGGGTTGTGCTACGGAAGTAGTCGTCGTACTGGCGCCCGGTACAGAGTCTGTGCTTGGATCTGGCTCAGTGACGATGGGCAGATTTCCAATGGTCACCTCGGGCCCCAATGCCGTAGTAGTCACGGGTATGGGATCCTCGTTATTTTTCGCAGTTGGGCTAGATAACGCTAACGAGACGCCTACTCCGCCTATTAAGACAGCTACGACTGTCCCGGCAAGAGTCAAATTTTTTTGATTCAACATCTGATGGATGGCCATGGCAGTTCTCCTTTGAACGAAATACATCGTGACGGATCAGAATAAGAAAAGACGCAAGAATGAGTAATACCTGTGTAAGAAAGCGTTTCTTACACAGGTATTACATTCAGCACCTATGGTGAATACGTGGCCCTCAGCGACTCCTCTCACATAGCGAAAATCTTGATCGCCGAAGATGACCCCGGCATTCGTGTCTCGCTGACCCGCGCTCTCACATTTCAAAACTATGACGTCATCGCCGTCAATGACGGCGCCAAAGCTCTTGAAGCAGTGGATGAGTTCAACCCAGATCTCGTCATTCTTGATGTCTCAATGCCATACGTCGATGGATTAACGGCCTGTCGCCTCATTCGTCAGAAACATCAATCACTGCCGATTTTGATGTTGACAGCGCGTCATGAAGTGTCAGATCGTGTTGCTGGTCTCGATGCTGGTGCAGACGATTATGTTGTCAAACCATTCGCCTTAGAAGAACTTTCGGCTCGACTGCGCTCAATGCTACGACGCACACTGGTCCCATCTGATACAGCAAATCTTGTCGTGTCAGATTTGGTTCTTGATCTGCGAGCAAGAACCGCGCATCGAGGCCAGCGTGAACTCATTCTCACCAAAACTGAATTTGATCTCCTTGAAATTCTCATGACTAACGCTGGAATCGTCCTTGAACGCGATGTGCTCTATGACCGCATCTGGGGCTTTAATTTTGAAACTGGCTCGCGCTCACTCGATGTCTACATCGGTTATCTGCGTCGCAAAACAGAAGAAGGTGGAGAACCACGCGTCCTACACACAATTCGTGGTGTTGGCTATGTCGTCCGGCCACCAACGGACTCAGATTGGCAGATACAGGAATGAAACTACGCATCGGAATTAGCGGATCAATGGCGCTCGTCGCAGTTCTCGTCTCAGTTGCGGGATCATTATCTGCGTATAACTCAACTGACACCGAACTATCACAGAACATTGACAGCAATCTTCTAGACGCTGCAGTGCGTGTCCTTGAAATACCGTTGGAAGGGAATGAGAACGAAGACGAAGATGGAAACGAAGACTCGCCAATACGTCCGGACCGCCAAAGCGACCTCTGCCCCCTCGCACTTTTGCAGCCGATTGATGCAGCCCAACTGATTTATTCAGATGGAACGGTTGAACTGTGTTTCACCGATTCACCGCTACTCCCCTTCGACGATCAGGACATTGCCAAAGCCAATGAATCTGATCTTGATCTTGATGACTTAAGACTCGATACTGTTTCCGTCAACGGAACCCAATTGCGGGTCATCACTGTTCCGTGGACATCCACCGGAGCCTTGCAATATGCCCGCGACTTATCAGAGATTGATGAAGTCTTGATGGGGCTCAAGGTGCGACTTTTCCTTGCTGGATTGTTTGCCACTCTTGGTGCTTGGATCCTTGGTTGGTTCATAGCCGGGCGTCTGGCCCGACCGATTCGTCGACTAAGTGTCGTCGCTACCGAGGTAGCAACAACAAGAGATCTGAGCATCAATGTTCCCACGAAAGGTGCAGGCGAGGTGGGCGAACTCGGACGTAGTTTCTCGTCAATGATGACCGCCCTATCGACCTCGCTGGAGCAACAACATCGTTTAGTCAGCGATGCCAGTCATGAACTGCGAACTCCTCTCACTGCCTTGCGCACCAACGTTGAGTCACTTGAGTTATTTCAGGAGATCCCCGAAGAAGAACGACGAGCGATGATTCGTGACATTCGCCTTGAGGTGGAAGAGTTAGCGACCCTCACTGCCGAACTCGTCGATCTTGCAACCGACCAACTTCGGAGCGCCGAACCGATGGGAACAGTTGATTTATTGACGCTCACACGTGAGATCGCCGAGCGCG
>WLTJ01000238.1 GCA_009705435.1 Actinomycetota bacterium
GTGTGCAAAGTGGTCATTGATCGCCCCGAGAAGAGAAATGCCGTTGACCTGGCGACATTGCTGGATTTGCGGCAGGCCCAAGAATCAGCATCCCGAGGTGGTGCCAGAGTTCTACTGCTGACGGGCACTCCACCCGCTTTTTGCAGTGGCGCAGATCTTGGCGGGGTTGAGCTTGGAGAATTTACTGAGACCCTATTGGCAGTTCTGCACGGCTTCGGACGATTGGATTGTGTCACCTTGGCGGCCGTTGATGGACCTGCTCTCGGTGCGGGTTCGCAACTTGCTGCGTCCTGCGACCTGCGGATGGCCACGAGCCTGAGCAAGTTTGGCGTCCCAGCAGCGAACTTGGGATTGGCGGTTGACTCGTGGACGGTTGAACGGATCGGTCGCGAAGCCGGTTGGAGTGCGGCACGATATATGTTGCTCTCCGCTCAACCGATGCTGGCGCAAGATCTATTGGGTGGTTTTGTGCATCGTCTCGGAACTGTTGATGACGCCATGACGTGGGCTCAGGAAATGTCGCAGTTGGCACCGCTGACTATTCGGGCGCACAAGAAAGCTCTCGAAAGACTCGGCGGCATGGAGATTTCAATGCAAGAAGTTGAGCAAGCCCGTCTGGCGGCATGGGCAAGTGAAGATGCCGCCGAAGGGCGTCAGGCCTTCTTAGAGAAACGTCCGCCAAAATTCACTGGTCAGTGATCAGTTGGACTGGCGATCACGCAGGCGCACAGCCAAGAAGACCCGCCAAAAAATGACTGACATCCCACCAAACATGATCGCAAATAAAAGGAGTTGTTGCCACCCACCGCGATCACCGGAGTTGGTTGGCTGGCGTCCGCAACCTGGCAACGGGTTTGAACTGATACACGAAGTGACGTCCCGCTCGAGATCCATAAAGTCATTGGTGTCTGGGGGTTGCTGGCTGAGGGTCTGCATTTCGACTGGTTCGGTGCCCACTGGGGGGGTCGCGGAATAGGCGGAAACCGACCCCGCAGACCCCATCAAGGAGATTGCTATGACTCCAAGGAGGACGGTCTGTTTCAGCGCTCTGATCACCCCTCTATCGTGCCACTTTCTTGGTGTTTACGGTCAAAGGATTGAGGCAAAAAAGATGATTTTATTTAGATACGTGCTTGGTTGAACTTCTAGATGTCGAAGCGATCCAGGTTCATGACCTTTGTCCATGCAGCCACAAAATCGCGCACAAACTTTTCGCGAGCATCGTCTTGTGCATATATCTCGGCGAGTGCACGCAGTTGTGAGTTGGAGCCAAAGATCAGGTCGTTGCGAGTTCCTGTCCACACAACTTTGCCAGTTTTGCGGTCACGACCTTCGAACACTTCTTCCGACTTGTCAGTAGGAGACCAACCAATGTTGATATCTAGCAGATTGGTGAAGAAGTCATTCGTGAGAATGCCTGGCGTTGTGGTCAAGACACCGTGTGCGTTCTGCTCATAGTTGGCGTTCAGTGCACGCAATCCACCTACCAGAACAGTCATCTCTGGTGCCGTTAAAGTCAGTAGGTTCGCCTTTTCTAACAACATTTGTTCTGTCGGTTGAACATGGCCTGGGCGTAAGTAATTGCGAAAGCCATCAAAGGTTGGTTCCAGCACTGCAAATGAATCAACATCGGTCTGTTCGTCTGAGGCATCGCCGCGTCCAGCAGTGAAGGGAACTGCAATGGAAACGCCGGCATCTGCGGCGGCTTTCTCCACTGCACCGTTACCACCAAGAATGATGAGGTCGGCAATCGAGACTCCAGTTTCACGGTTTAACTTCTCATACACCGCTAGTACCTTTGCAAGCTCGCTGGGGTTATTCGCCTCCCAATCTTTCTGAGGCGCCAAGCGAATACGTGCGCCGTTCGCACCGCCGCGCTTATCGGTGCCGCGAAATGTTGAAGCGGATGACCAGGCTGTACGAACAAGTTCCGACACAGTGAGACCGCTGGCAAGAATTTTCGCCTGTAGTTCAGAAACCTCTGCTGCGGTTGGAACTTTGTTTGCCGCAGGAACTGGGTCCTGCCAGATGAGTTCTTCGCTAGGCACCAAGTCTCCAAGGTAACGAGACTTCGGCCCCATGTCGCGATGTGTCAACTTAAACCACGCGCGGGCAAATGCATCAGCAAACTTGTCGGGGTTCGCATAGAAGTCTTGCGAAATTTTCAGATACGCGGGGTCAAACTTCAAGGCCAAGTCAGCAGTGGTCATGATGGGAGCATGTGAGCGCGTCGAATCATGTGCATCGGGTACTGCATTGGCAAGTGCACCGTTCTTTGGAATCCATTGTTGTGCGCCGGCAGGGGAATGTGTGAGTTCCCAATCATTTTCCAAAAGAATCTTGAAGTAGTCGTTGTCCCATGCAGTGGGGTTTGTCGTCCATGCACCTTCAATGCCGCTGGTGATGGTGTCCACACCACTACCCGAACCCATTGAGTTGATCCATCCCAATCCCATTGCCTCAATGGGGGCAGCTTCTGGTTCGGGACCAACGAATTTACCGGGGTCACCAGCTCCGTGTGCTTTTCCAAATGTGTGACCGCCTGCAGTGAGGGCAACAGTTTCCTCATCGTTCATTGCCATGCGAGCAAATGTTTCGCGGATATCACGCGCCGACAACAGTGGATTGGCAACACCGTTCGGACCTTCGGGGTTCACATAGATGAGACCCATTTGAACTGCACCAAGCGGATTCTCAAGTTCGCGATCACCTGTGTAACGCTCGTCGGCAAGCCAAGTTGTTTCTGAACCCCAATATGTTTCATCTGCTTCGAATACATCGGGGCGTCCTCCAGCAAAACCAAAAGTCTTGAAGCCCATTGAATCGAGGGCAACGTTGCCGGCGAGAATCATGAGGTCTGCCCATGACAACTTATTGCCATACTTTTGCTTGATGGGCCAAAGAAGTCGACGAGCTTTATCAAGGTTGCCGTTGTCGGGCCACGAGTTCTGGGGAGCGAAGCGCTGCAAACCTGCACCTGCACCGCCACGACCGTCTTGAATGCGGTAGGTGCCAGCAGAGTGCCAAGCCATGCGAATGAAGAAAGGGCCATAGTGGCCGTAGTCGGCTGGCCACCACTCTTGTGAGTTGGTCATCAGTTCTGTGAGGTCGCCAACCACTGCATCAAGATCGAGAGAGTTGAATGCTTCGGCGTAATCAAAGTCAGGGTCCATTGGGACGCCTACCGCAGGGTTGTTGTGTAGCACCTTGATGTTCAATTGATTTGGCCACCAGGTGGAGTTAGTTGTTCCAGTGCTGGGGGCGGTGATTGCTCCGGCAGGGAATGGGCACTTGCTGATCTCGGTATTTGTCATAGAACCAGTGTCGGGGGATTTCAAGCATAAGTCAAATAGATGTTTCTTTCAGTTAACATAAGAAATACTTATGTCATGGCCTACCTTCCAACAGTTGCGATATCTCGTAGCGATCGCAGACGCGGGCTCCTTTGGAGCTGCTGCCGA
>WLTJ01000239.1 GCA_009705435.1 Actinomycetota bacterium
AATTGGCTCAATGATTGTTGCAAACTCTGCGAAATGTTGTCGACGTCATTTGTGACACGACTCAATAAGTCGCCTCGCGAATGTCGGTCAATATAACTCAGCGGCAATCGGTGGATTTTGGATTCAATGTCCTGACGCAGTTTAAACATGGTCCGTTGGACCACTCCAGCGAGAAGGAATGCTTGTCCGTAAGCCAATACATAAGAAGCGGTGTACACGCCGATAGCAAATGCCAGTGTGCGATGCAATCTTGCGAAATCAATTCCATCGGCACCGTCACGGTTGAGAAGACCTTGAAAAACAATGTCAGTGGCATGCCCCAAAATTCGCGGACCAGAAACGACGAGAGCAACACTGGCAACTGCCATGAGAAAAATGAGAATCACTAAAATCGATTCATCAGAGATTAAGCGTGTGAGGCGTTTAGCGCTTTGAGCAAAGTTCTTTGACTTTTCTGCCGGCACGCCGACAGTATTCATGCGGCCAGCACGGAGTTCGGAGACATTACCCACGGGACTCGTCGTTTGATCTTCTTTGTTCATTCGCTTTGGTTCATTCACAGGTCATCACCTTCTTGTAAGGCCTGGGATAAAACGATTTCTTCGTATGTGGGGCAGGATCGGCGAAGTTCTTCATGGGTGCCAAGTCCAACGACAATGCCATCTTCAAGGACCAGTATCTGGTTGGCATGGCGAATTGTGGAAACTCGTTGTCCGACGATGAGTGTCACTGAGTCTTTGAGATGAGGTGTCAGGGCAGCCCGCAATTTGGCGTCAGTCGAGAGGTCAAGGGCCGAGAACGAATCATCAAATAAATAGATCTCAGGTTGGCGAATTAATGCACGGGCAATTGCCAAGCGTTGTCTCTGTCCACCAGAGACATTGGTGCCACCCTGAGTGATGACTGCTTCAAGTCCGCCCGGCATTTCACGCACAAAGGAGTCTGCTTGGGCGATGGTCAGGGCATTCCACATCTCTTGTTCTGTTGCGTCTTGTTTTCCGTAGCAAAGATTGCTGGAGATTGTCCCGGAAAAGAGATAGGGCTTTTGCGGCACTAGTCCAATTCGTGACCACAATTCTGCGGGTGCCATGTCACTAACATTCACGCCATCAATCAACACTGCTCCAGAAGTTGCGTCGAATAGGCGTGCCACAAGATTCAGCAATGTGGTTTTTCCTGAACCTGTGCTACCGATAATGGCCAGTGTCTCACCGGCAGCAACTTTAAATGAGATGTTGTGTAAGACGGGACTAGCCGCCCCTGGATATTCGAAATCGACATTGCGAAGTTCGAGATCGACCCGTGTTTGTGTGATCGGTGTTGGGTGAGTGGGGATGGGCACTGACGAAGTTGTTGATAGGACTTCTTGGATCCTCTCGGCACTGACTGCAGCACGAGGCCATATGGCGGCCATAAAAGTAGCCATCATGACAGACATCAAGATCTGCGCTAGATAGGTCAGGAAGGCGACCATTGGTCCGAGTTTCATCTGACCGGCAGCGATTCGGTTAGAGCCGAACCACACCACGGCCACGCAGGAAACATTGACGATGAAGGTGGCAGTCGGAAACATCAAAGACATGAGGCGCCCTCCTCGAAGGGCTGTTTGTGCGACATCGTGGTTTGCCTCTTGGAAACGCGCTATCTCTTGTGGTTCGCGTACAAACGCACGAACGACACGAATACCCGAAAGCTGCTCACGTAAAATTTCATTGATTCGATCAATGCGCACTTGCATGACTCGAAATGTCGGAACCATTTTGTAAACGACGGTCCCAAGAATGCTCATGACGAGTGGTATGGCAATGACGATGATCCATGACAAGTTGACATCTTGTTGCAGGGCTAGCACCAGCCCACCGATGGCAGTGAATGGCGCAGCGAGCAGCAGAGTGCAGGTCGTTAGGACCAACATTTGTACCTGCTGCACGTCATTGGTGATTCGGGTAATCAAAGAGGGCGCACCGAAATGAGCAACTTCACGTGATGAAAAACTGTTCACCTGATGGAATAAGGCCGAGCGTGTGTCGCGACCGAATCCCATTGAAGCACGTGAGCCGAAGTAGATCGCAGCAATTGATAAGAGAACCTGAACCAAGGTTGTCAGCAACATCAGTCCACCGACGTGCCAAATGTATTTGGTATCACCTTGGGTGATGCCGCGATCAATAATCCGTGCATTGAGAGTTGGCAGATACAGACCAGCGAGGGATTGAATGGCCTGAAACACAACGACTATCCACAAAAGATGGCGGTACGGCCGCAGTTTTTCCTTGAGAAGATTGATTAACATCGCAACCTTGTACCGTACAACTAAACTGTTATCAAGCCCTAGTCCACCGCACGGGTGTGCCTATGTGCGAGTGCTTATTTGATAGCTGCGGCGATAGCTAACTCGGTTGTCTCGCCGAGTCCTGCCACGCCATCGGAAACGGCAATGATTCCATAGACGCGAGGGACGGCGGCTCCGCCAGTTCCCGAAATGAGCATTGAGCGTGTCCACACCAAAGCATCTTTGATGATGAGTGGGGTCATCGGTCCGAAGCGAACTTGTGAACCATTCGTATTGAGCAGCGTGATGATTCGCGCCAATTCAGGATCCGCATCAATAGCGCTCTGAGCCACTTGTGGGCTAGAGATTTTGTTTCCGTCACTGGACGTGAGCCGGATGACTTGCAATTTCTGTGGGCTGTCATGAGAGGCGATGATCATTGCTGAAAGTACATCGCGTCCAGCTGTTGCATTTGAGGAAGAACCAGCGTTGTACGTACGAATCATCGACCACTGTTGCTCACCGGCCACTGTATTGAAGCGAAAGACTGGTTGAGAAACAGCTGAGCCAGGCATGCCTACATCGGCTCCCGGTGCGGGTGAGATGGTCCAGCGATCTTCACCATTGAACAGAGATTCCGCATTGTCAACGTGGTAACGACCGAGCAAAGAAGACTGCACAATGAATAGATCTTTGGGATAACGCAAATGGGAGCGCAGATCCTGAGACATTGAGTCTGCTGGCGCAATCAAATCAGGTAGAACTTTCTTCCAAAGCTTCAAAATCGGATCTGCGCTTTGCTCAATATCTGATTCGTACAAAGTGGTTGTCCCCGTGTCGGCATCAATGACCGCACGCACAGCTGATCGCATGTAATTCAAAGGAATGCGCGCAATGTCGCTGCCGCTTGGCAATCCTTCTTGGCCGAATGATTGCGAATATGGGTACGAGTTTGAGGTCGTGTAACCGTCAACAATCCAGACCACGCGATTGTCAACGATCGCTGCATAAGGATCGCTGTCCCAAGAAAGAAATGGAGCGAGCGCGGTGAGACGATCCTTGATACCGCGGCGCAGCAAGATCTCTGACTCAGATGTGAGTTCGGAGGAAAGTGGAATCTGTAGATCACTGAGTGCGATACCGAGAATGGTGCGCTTGAAAAAAGAGCCAGTCTTGATTCCCAAAT
>WLTJ01000024.1 GCA_009705435.1 Actinomycetota bacterium
CCACAGGCATGCAGATGATGGAACTCACTGGTGAAATCGCCGATGGTGTCGTGCTGAATTATCTCGTCTCACCTGACTACAACGATCAAGCTTTAGAGGCGTTGGCGCGCGGTGCTCACAAAGCAGGTCGCTCGCTTGATGACATCGACCGCCCGCAGTTGGTTGTTTGCAGTGTCCATGAAGATCGCCAGACCGCACTTGACATGGCCCGCCTGATGGTCACTCAATACCTCGGTCAACAACCGCACATCATGAAAGCCTCAGGGGTTCCACAATCCTTACTCGATAAAGTCGCAGAAGTTTTGACCTGGCCTGCGACTCATGAGCAGGTAGAAGCTGCCAGCAAATTGGTCCCCGACGAAATCGTCGAGTTACTGACAGCGAGCGGAACGCCGGATGAAGCGAGAGCAAAAGTCAAGCACTACATAGATCACGGTTGCACTAGCCCAATTTTGTATCCGCTAGGAGACGTGACCGCAACAATTGACGCATTCGCTGATTGGGATCCGAACGCTTAATTACTGCTTACCTCAGGCGTATTTTTTTGCTGCCAAGTTATTAACGGCGCGAGCAGTCGTTGCCGTAAAAATCATCAGTGGGCCGAGCACAGTCAGAGCAATGAGTAAAGCGGGAACATCTGGCGCAGCCAGAGTCGCCAATAAAACTCCGAGCACCCAAAAAGTGATGGAAGCCATATTCCATGCTCGCCACTGCACGACTCGCACTGGGTGGGCGAATTGAACATTAGTCATCGTCAGAATTGCTAGCACGCCCACGACAACAAGATTCACCGCATGTGGGGCATCCAGTAACCACAGCGTTGGCACGACCATATTCCACGAGGCTGGATAACCGTGGAACCAGTTCTCATCATCCTGTTGATCAGTTCGGCTAAACCACAGACAGGAGAACAACAACATCGCAGCAATCGCGATCATCCCGGCCCTGTCGTGCGGAACCATCTCAAACTGCCAAAGGAAAGCAGCAGGCACCAAGACGCAGGTCACGAAATCAATCACTAAATCAAGGATGTACCCGTCGAATTTCGTCGTCGCCTCTTCAGGGAGTAAGCGACGGGCAAGTGGGCCGTCAATGCCGTCAATGAGCTGGGCAAGAATCAACCAAACAATTGCTAACCGAGCTGAACCATCAAGCACCGCAACCAAGGCTGCCATTCCCACCAAAACACCTGACGCCGTGAAGGCGTGTAATGCCAAAGACAAATCCCGTTTCGGAGAGGGTCCTGTGGTTGAGTTGGCGACCTGTGATGAATGACTCTTGTTAAACACTGTGAAAATACCCTACGCCGTTTAGTGTTGTAAACGTGTGGCAAGAGCGGTTTTATGTGCAAAAAGCCTGGTTTGGCCTCATCATCTTCTGGAGTTTTGTTCGGATCGGCACCGCCGAACTCTATTTCGCAAAATATGGGATCAACATATGGGCTTTCGCCTTGATTGAGATCGTCTCCTCCCCGATTCTCGCTCGATCCTCAAGTCGCATGGTGGTCGCCCTCAAGTATCACGAAATTCGCCAATCGATCCTTTGGGGAGGTCTGACCATGGTCTCATTTTCAGCACCCGATGTATATCTACTCACGGCCGGTCGAGGGCTTCCGTGGGTCGCCTACGGCATTGTGTTACTTCTGATGACGGTCGCTGGGACAGCGTCTGTCATCAAACTCAAACAAAAAGTCTCGCTTCAAGCATCATTGAACCGTGTCCACGATTAACAAATTGTAAACTAATCAGGTGCCAGTTTTCAGCCCCACCAGCGTCGATCAATTGATTGACCTTTTGAGTGAGTACCCGAATGCGAGCCTGCTTGCTGGAGGAACTGACTTCATGGTTGAGGTCAATCTCCACGGTCGTCAGCCTCAAACCGTGGTCAATCTGCGGCGTGTGGAAGAACTCCGTGAATGGTCCTATCGACCCACGCAACAAACCGTCACTATTGGTTCGGCGGTTCCCTACTCGGTGATGGAGACCGGCAAGATTGCCGAACTTGTTCCAGCACTGGCCCAAGCGGCTCGAACCGTTGGATCTCCGCAGATTCGCGCGGCAGGCACTTTAGGTGGGAATCTCGGAACCTGTTCTCCGGCCGGGGATTCCCTTCCCGTCTTATCCGCTCTCAATGCGGTCATCCATCTCATTGGACCTCAAGGGACTCGGGATATTCCTTGGGAAGAGTTCATGCTCGGAGTCAAGAAGAACGCTCTGAACTCTGGCGAATTTGTGCACTCCATCACCGTTCCCGTTGTACAAGGTTGGCAAGGCTATGCAAAAGTCGGGACACGCAATGCCATGGTCATCGCCACCGCCTCAGCCTGCCTAGTACGTGATGCGGATGAAGGATTAATCTCCATCGCCTTGGGATCCGTCGGACCCACAATCATTCGTTGCTCTCAAGCGGAGAAATGGTTGCTCAAAACCACTTCCCTACGTGTTGGCGCACAGATCAATGCTGATCTTGCCGTCGAATTTGGTCGTCGGGTCTCGGATGAGGCCACACCCATTGATGATCACAGATCAACCGCCGCATATCGCCGACATTGTGTGGCGATTTTGGCACAACGACTTTTGGTGAGGTCCCTAGCATGAGTGCACAAGAATTAGGTCACGAGATTTATACCTTGAAGGTGAATGGTCAGAGTCATCCCGTTAAAGATGCTTGGATCGGTGAAAGCTTGCTCTACGTCTTGCGCGAGCGTCTTGGATTGCCAGGGGCTAAAGGAGCCTGCGAGCAAGGTGAGTGCGGCAGTTGCACAGTTGTCATGGACTCACAAGCTGTTTGTTCTTGTTTAGTCATGGCCGCTGCCGCCGTTGACACGGAGATACTCACCGTTGAAGGCTTGGGAGAGAATGGCTCGCTCACCGATATTCAACAAGCATTTCTCGCTGCCGGCGGAGTGCAATGCGGATTCTGCACACCTGGTTTCATCGTCGCCGTGCACCACTTGCTTGACTCCAATCCAGAACCCTCAGATGATCAAATTCGCGAGTCTTTATCTGGCAACATCTGTCGTTGCACCGGCTACGGGCGAATCCTTGAGGCTGTAAAAATTGTGATCTCACAAAGGGGGGCTTGATGACGATCACCCATACAGTGAGTACTCCAACTCGCTCTGGCACACTCGGCACAAATGCCCATCGCCCAGACGGCGTCGCCAAAGTTCAAGGCGGCTTTGCTTTTTCAAGTGATATGTGGTCCGAGAACATGTTGTGGGGTGCCACACTTCGCAGTCCGCATCCTTACGCCAAGATTATTTCAATAGACGACAGCGCTGCCTTAGCGATTGACGGTGTGGAATGTGTTGTCACTGCTCAAGACGTACCTGGAAATCCCTATTACGGATTAATCATGAGCGACCAACCTGTATTCGCCGCCATCGGTGACACCGTGCGCTATTGCGGTGAGCCGATCGCTGCTGTAGCAGCAGATCATCCTGAAACCTGCAAGCGGGCTTTGGCAGCGATCAAAGTTGTCTACGAAATCTTGACCCCCGTCACGAATCCTCAAGATTGCGTCTCGGGAATTGCGCCGCAGATTCATCCTCAAGGAAACGTCTATCGCCATCAGCGCATCATCACCGGAGATCAGTCAATCGTCGGTGACGTCATCGTTGAAGGAACCTACGAGATTGGCATGCAAGATCAAGCTTTCCTCGGACTTGAAAGCGCTTTAGCAATCCCCGATTCAGGTGGCGAAGGACTCGAACTTTATGTCGCCACGCAATGGCTGCATGAAGATCGAAAACAAATCGCCGCATGTCTCAATATCCCTGAGGAAAAAATTCGCCTGGTCTTGGGAGGTGTTGGTGGCGCCTTCGGTGCTCGTGAAGACATCAGTTTGCAAGTCCACACCTGCCTGTTGGCTCTCAAGAGTGGACGCCCAGTCAGGATCTCCTATGGTCGCGAAGAAAGTTTTTACGGTCATGTGCACCGTCACCCCGCCACTATCTGGATGCGCCATCACGCCGACCGCAACGGCAAAATACTGAAAATAGAAAGCACAATGTTGTTTGACGGCGGGGCCTATTGCAGCACTTCACCAGCAGTTTTAATCAACGCCATCACCCACACCCAGGGCCCCTACAAATGCGACAATGCTTCTGTTGAAGGCTGGGCTGTTCGTACCAATAATCCACCATGTGGAGCGATGCGTGGTTTCGGCGTAGTTCAGGCCTGTTTCGCTCATGAAAGCCAAATGGAGAAATTGGCCGCCGCCCTCGGCCTCTCCCCCGTGGAGATTCGTTTGAGAAATGTGATGGAGACCGGTGATCGACTGATCACGGGTCAAGTCATGGACAGCGTTGCACCCGTCGAGCAATGTATTCGTGAAACTGACGCTATTGCCATGCCTGAACCGTTGTCACCCAACGCTGACATCCGTCAAATACCCGGTGGTACCGGACTTACTGCGCAGCCAGGAAACATCGTTCGCGGTGTGGGTTGGGGAGTCAGCATGAAGAATCTCATGTACAGCGAGGGCTTTGACGACTATTCCACTGCGCGTTGCCGCATGACTGACGGAGTTGTCTCAGTGAAATTTGCAACATCAGAAGTGGGTCAAGGATTCACCATGTTGGCCCAGCAGATCGCACGCACAATTCTTGGCGTGGATGAGGTTTTGCTCGACACCATTGACACGCAAGTAGGTTCGGCAGGTTCAACTTCGGCCAGCCGACAAACTTGGATGAGTGGTGGCGCCGTCAAGGCGGCCTGTGAAAAAGTTTTAGGTGATCTCTTTGATCACGCAGCAATCACATTTGAACTCTCGCGTGATCATGTGCGCATCGAGGAGACGGACATCGTGGATATTCTCTCTGGTCGCCGAATAGCGGTCAGCGAAGCCAGCAAGGGAGTCAATCTCGATCGCACCGAGGAATATCACCATCCACCTACCGAAGACCTTGATGAGAATGGCCAAGGTAACTGCCATGTAGCTTTTGCTTTTGTAGCTCATCGTGCCGTCGTCGATGTTGATGTTGAATTAGGCCTGGTGAAAGTAGTCCAGATTGCGACCGCGCAAGATGTCGGACGAATACTCAATCCCATTTCTGTGCAAGGTCAAGTTGAAGGCGGTATCGCTCAAGGACTTGGACTAGCTGTGATGGAGGAAATCATTGTCAAAGACGGCAAGGTTCGTAATCCGAGTTTCACCGACTATCTACTTCCAACCTTTTTAGATGCTCCATTAGTGGAGATGGTTTTGATTGAGGAATTTGAGCCCAAGTCACCACTTGGCGCCAAAGGAGTCGGAGAACCACCGTGCATCTCTGTCACTCCTGCGATTGCAAACGCCATTCGTAACGCAACCGGACGAGAGTTGCCACGTGTTCCCATTCGTCCGTACGATATTTGCCTCTAGAGCAGACCAAGTCGCTGCATGAGATCTTGCGGCGCATTGATTTCTAGAAGCGCTTGCTTCATGTGCTCAAGTAATTCAGTCTCAAGTGGCGAGATCACATCACCATGGGCGCTCGCCATATTCCGTAACTGTTGAGGATCATTTTGACGGTCATAGAGGAGATTCTCATTCTTCAGACCTCCATAGGCCCAAAACGGCAACGCATCCCCCACTTCAAAAGGCTGGCGGATGACAGGGACCGTCGTTCCTGGCATTGTGTCAAGAAAAGCCCGCTGATCA
This sequence comes from Actinomycetota bacterium, assembly GCA_009705435.1. Taxonomy (GTDB): domain Bacteria; phylum Actinomycetota; class Acidimicrobiia; order Acidimicrobiales; family Ilumatobacteraceae; genus Casp-actino8. The sequence goes on from WLTJ01000024.1 coordinate 5,647, forward strand.
GGACGTGGAAGACGCAACTGAGGCGCTAGGTGTAGTGGCATTGTGCTCCAACGGTTGGACCACATTGACAGTGGAAAGCCTTCGCCCACGGAACCCCGTGTGTATGTGTGCGTCTGCGTCACCAGTTGAACTTCGCGTCCCCAGTAACCCGATAAACAATGATCTCGAACACTTGACGCTCGTCCCATCACGATGGGTACCAAGGACTTTCCGTGAGTCCGATGTTCAGGAGATACCGAGAAAATATCGCATAAAGTGGCGTGAATATCCACTGTCGTGGTCAGCGCCGACACACGACCCGCTTCAACTCCTGGCCACCGAATCATTAATGGAATGTGCCCCAAAGTGTCATGTATCGGATAACCAGGTTTGCCCCACACATCTTTTTCGCCAAGATAATGACCGTGATCCGTACACACAATGACTGCTGTGTCGTGAGCATCTGGTGAGGCATCCACCGCATCAAGCAAACGCCCAAACCAATGATCAATCATCGATAATTTGGATCCGTAGGCGGACCTTAAAGCACGACCCTCTTGTTCTGTCAGAATCCCATCGGCAACACCGTTGACGACGTAGGGGGGCCAAATCAGCCGCGGATCATTTTCATCTTGGCGATACTGAGAAGCCCATGGCTCGGGTGTGTCAAAGGGTTCATGAGGATCAAACTCGTCAATGACCAATAAAGAGCGCTCATGGTGCCCAGCATTTGTTTCCAACCACTTCACAGCGGCGCGCATTGTTTGAGGACCAGGAAAATCCTCTTCACTTTTAAACCAAGTTCGTGAATCCTGGTATCTGTAATGACCGCGTACAGGATCTCTCACTGGGAGTGCCGGGGTACCGATCCACGATGTATCTGAGCGAGTCTTCCAAGGATCATTCTCATGCCCGCGCACATATTCCCAAGCCGTGAAATCCGTGTGATAATTCTCTCCCCCAACCTCAAAAAGATGAGGGTGATCAGAGACCAGCATTGTTGTGACATGTGCAGCGCGCAGCGAATATGTAATCGCGTCTTCCCAAATCTCCACTGATCCCCAAGGACGCCACGGAAAGTCCAGGGCTCCTACAAGCAGATCATGGCGCGCCGGCATGCAGGGCAAAGATCCCGTGTGATGCCGATCAAAGACGAGCGAATCTGCGGCGAAACGATCCAAATGCGGGGTTGTGAACTCTGATCCCCCGTAAGCACCCAAAAGATGCCGATTCAGACTGTCGAGGAGAACAACAACCACATGTTTGGGCATCGGTTGAGACTCTGAAAATTCGTTCCCCATCACCATACGATAGGCGCATCAGGTCGTTCTGGCGTACCATTAAGTCATGACTGCGGAACTGGATTTTGTACCCTTCGATTGCGATAACCATTACTACGAGGCAATTGATGCCTTCACCCGCCATCTTGACCCGAAAAATGGTCCGAGATGTGTGCAGTGGGCACAAATAGAGGGACGCCAATACCAAGTGATTGGAGGTCAGGTCAGTCGTGTTGTGACTAATCCGACCTTTGACCCGATTTCTCCTGCAGGAGCGATGCACGATTACTTCCGTGGAAATCCTGACGGCAAGCACCCCATTGAGTTCCTGACTCAACGTGAACCTATTCGCCCCGAATACCGCGATCATGATGCCCGCATTGCAACCCTCGATCGCCAAGGCATCTCCAAGATCTGGTTGTTCCCAACATTGGGCATGCTCTACGAGGAAATTCTCAAGCACGATCCAGAGGGCGTAGGAATTATGTTCACCGCTTTCAATCGTTGGTTAGCGGAAGACTGGGGTTTCGATTATCAAGATCGAATCTTTGCAGGTCCTTACATCTCGCTGGCCTCACCCGAATGGGCCTGCAACGAACTCGACTGGGCATTGGCTCAGGGCGCACGAGTCGTCGTGATGCGTGCTGCCGCGCCAACCACAGCTCACGGACAAAGGACACCCTTCGACACTATCTACGACCCATTTTGGGCGAGGGTCAATGAAGCGGGAATCACGGTAGTGATTCATGCTGGCGACAGTGGCAACTCCAGCAATGGTTATGCCAACGACTCCTTCTCGGCTCAGTTCAGCGGTGTCGGCTGGAAGCCCAGTATCAAGGCCTTCAATATTGAACGAGCCGCACAAGATTTCATCATCTCCTCAATTTTCGAAAAACTATTCGACCGCTTTCCAAATGTGCGCATGGCTTCAGTAGAGAATGGCTCTAGTTTCTTGGCCGACGCCTGCACAAAGTTAACTTCAACGGCGAAGAAGATGCCCCGCTATTTCACAGAGGATCCAGTCGAATCGTTACGCCAAAACTGGTGGATTAATCCGTTTTGGGAAGATGATGTTCAACAAGTCTCCGAAATTATGGGCACCGATCACGTCATCTTTGGAAGCGACTGGCCCCACATTGAAGGCATGCCAAACCCACTTGATTATGTTTCAGAACTCAAAGCATTTTCGCCTCAAGATCAACGGCGAATCCTGCTTGACAATGTGACTGCTCTCAACACTCCGAGACCGCTATAAATCTCCACGGATAAACCACCGCACTGCCACTATCCAGGCAAAGTTGCATTGAACGTCTCGTTCAAGACGTTGACCTTCTCAATTATCCTTGCGATGGAAAACGTACCGGCAATAGGCGAGGACCGCGCACTTGTCCACCTGCCCAAGTCACTCCACCAGCATCAGCGATTTCAAAGTCTGGAATTCGTTGAATCCAAGTCTCGATGGCGACTCGCAACTCCATACGCGCCAAGTTTGAGCCAGCACAGCGATGAATGCCTGCTCCGAAGGCCACATGGCGATTGTGTTGGCGATCCAGAATTACTTCATCGGGATTCTCAAATATCTCCGGGTCTCGATTGGCCCCTGGGAAATTCATCAAGATTCGTTCACCCTTTTTCATCGGGCAGCCGTTGTATTCCGCGTCCTCTCCGAGGCGTCGGGCCATTGTCACTGGTGAATACGCTCGCAGTAATTCTTCAACTGCAGTCGGCATCAAGTCTGGTTCGTTGACGAGTCGTTGGCGGTCCTGAGGATGGCTAGCGATATGCCACAAGGAACTACCAATTGAGGACCAAGTGGTATCAACACCAGCAATAAGCAATAATCCGCACATCCCAAGGATGACACCCTCATCAATCTTCTCTCCGTCAACATCGGTCATAAGCAATTCGGAAATGAGATCGTCGCCTGGATTCTCGTGGCGCTCTTTGAGGGCTTCTACAAAGAACTGAACGATTCCGATAACGCCTCGACGCCGGCGTTCTTCATCGTATGCAAACTCCAAGGTATCGCGGACCCAACCAGTGAATGTCTCACTCATTGATTCAGGTACACCAAGAATGTGTGCAATGACGCGCACTGGAATCTGTTGGGCGTAATCAACGGCCGCATCCGCAGAACCATTCTCAATAAAGCCATCAATGAGTTTGTTGCACAAATCACGAGTCATTGCTTCATAGGTCTCGGTTCGTTGCGGACTCATCCAAGGCAGCAGCAAGCGTCTTGTCCATGTATGGAGCGGTGGATCCGAACTGATCGGAGGAACACCATATGGGAGCAACATCGGTTGCTCCGAGTCACCAGAGGCTGGGGCGACAGGTAGAACCCCGATGCCATAACCAGACGGGAACTTTTCAATATCGCGGGCAATCGCAGTGACATCCTCATAACGCGTCGGCAACCACGAACCTCCCCAGCGATCGGTATGGGCAATCGGACACTCATCGCGTAAAACGGCCCAGATACTGTATGGGTCATTGACATAAGAAGGATCGAAGATGTCGTAGTCGGACGACCAACTGACTACTGGCGGCGTGTTATTCATATCCTCTAATTTTGTCAGATTTTTGTGCGTGACCTGTCACTACGCCAAGAATTTCCCAAAAAAGCTGACCACTCATCACCAGTATTACCCCAAACCACAGAGCAATCTGAAAATCAGCCCCCTGGGTTCGCCGTTAAACGCTTGAATGGCGCGGCATCACGTGTGCGGCGGTATTCGAAAATGATTGGTTGAAGTTCATCCGGGGTCGCTCCATGCAGGATGACACCATCGACACCCAGGTCAAATTGTCGGCGAATACTCTGCACACATTGTGTTGGCGAACCCACGGCCGCCGAATCCAACCATTCATCAGGAATCAGGGAAGCAATGTGCTCCAGTTGCTCGGTGCTCGCCGCACCGTCTAGAGCACCTCGAAATGACTTGACGAAATCATCATCGCGAAAGCGTTGCAAGACCAGGGGATCCCAATTGTTGGTGGAGACCATCAAATCACCGTAACCCTGCAGATAGGTGGCGAGGCGCCCGACAGTTTTCTTCAGACGAAGGTCAGGAGCGATGTGATCTCCAATGGTGGCGAAGCAGGACCATACGCGCACCTTGCTCGGATCGCGCCCAGCACGTTCGGCGGCATCCTTAACGGTCTTGACACAACGCTGTGTTGTCTCATCAGAGAAAAATGTGTGCAGAATCACACAATCAAATGCCCGTCCAGCAAGTTCGAGAGTGTTGTGACCGAACGCCGTGATGCCAAGTGGAATGTCTTCGCTGAAACTCGGATCCAAAGCGAGAACGGGATACTTTCCCAAAGGCCCATCGTGACCCAAGATGACCTCACCTGCGAACAGGCGCTTCATGACCTGAGCAAAATCCTCCATTTGAGCCGTAGTAATTTTCGGCATTCCATACGCTGCAAACAGGGGGGCGATTCCTCGACCTATGCCGAGGCAAAACCTTCCGCCGGTCAGTCGATGCATCGTGGTTGCATACGAGGCCGTCACGAGCGGATGTCGCGTGTTGTGGTTAGTGGCCGCTGTCGCAATGCCGAGATTGGTGGACACCGCGCCCACAGCTCCGGAGAGCGTCACGGCTTCCTTTATGTTGAAGCGCTCCGAAATAAAACAAGATCCCAAACCAAGTTCCTCACCCTTTCGTACCTCCTGCAGAAGATCCTGCGGTGACTTAGGCGCTCCTGGAAGGGTGTAGAAACCCAATTCGTTCATCTGATCCACGATTCACATCTCCGACTTTGGAATACGAAATCCGCCTAACAGATTCTTGATCGCACTCGACGAGAAAGCTGTGACTGGCGAGTGTGGCTCGCCCATGAGCGCCTCAATGTTTTCTTGAATTGACTCAGCCGTGCAGTCCCGATCTGAATAACCAGCGGCCATGGAGATGTTCATTCCCGCCTGCCAACCTGCGCCGACGCTGAGAGTCTCTCCATTCAAAGGGCATTCGCTGTGACTCAACCACACAACCAGTGGCGCCACCAACGATGGACTCAACCACTCTCCCAATTCAGGTGACCATGGAATCGGCCCAAAACTTGTACCCAGTCGAGTTTTCGCATACGGCACGACCACGTTGCAGGCAATACCAAAGGGGGCCCCTTCACTCGCCATGCCGCGAGTCAGACCGATCACACCCATCTTCGTCATCGCATACACCGAGCCGTTCGGCACTCCCCCGAAAGCTGCCCCCGATGAAACATTGACGATCCGACCTCCGCCATGTGCTTTCATCCACTTCCACGCAGGACGACTGACATTCAGTGTTCCCCGAAGCTGAGTATTAATCAGCGCGTCAATACTTTCTTCTGGAAAATCCTCAAATGGAGCCATCCGAACTTGACCCGCATTGTTCACGATCACATCAACACGCCCGAACGTATCGAGAGCGCAAGCCACGATGTTTCGTCCGCCTTCTGGGGTGGCAATTGAATCGTAATTAGCGACAGCTTGACCGCCGGCGGAGGTAATTTCGGTAACCACGTCATCGGCGGGATTCGTTAACGGCCGAGCGGCATCTCCATCGGAGTCCGAAATGCCGACCCCAAGATCATTGACCACAACGCATGCGCCACGCTCAGCAAACGCGAGAGCATATTCGCGGCCGAGATTTCGTCCTGCGCCAGTCACCACGATGACCTTGCCATCAAATCGCATTCCACCTGTGATTTCTGTCGATACCTGACTCATATCATGAAACTCCGCGCTCTGAATGAAAAATGAACTCTATAAGGTCCACAAGCACGCGTTTGTCTTGAACAATAAAAAGGTGTCCACCTTCATACTCCTGAAAGTTTGCACCTGCGATGCGACTCGCTATCAACTGCCCATTTGCGGGCGGAGCAATGCCGTCAAATTTACCTGAGGCCACCAAAGTTGCGCATGTGATGCGATGCAAACGATCCCAGACATCATGATTTCTTCGCGCCTCTAGCTGAAGAATCTCTCCACGTCGTTTTTC
>WLTJ01000240.1 GCA_009705435.1 Actinomycetota bacterium
CGGCAGGAATCGCACCTACGACCAGCGGTTTAAGAAAAGAGTGAAACCTGTCTACATTCGACTTGACAGTTTCTGCACGTCCAGATTTTTTATGGTTGCGGTCTCTAGTTGTCTCTGTCTGTCCACCCTTGTTCACAGTCGATGTGCAATGAACTGTGCGACGACACATCCCGGCAGAAGCAACGGGTTATTGGTCGGGGTGAGAGGATTTGAACCTCCGGCCTCCACGTCCCGAACGTGGCGCGCTAGCCAAGCTGCGCTACACCCCGCGGTGTAGATCGTGAGACTATCCCGCAGTTGCGGGCTCAGCCTCGGGTACTTCGGTGGTCTCAGATACTGGCTCATCCACTGTCGGCAATCCTTCAGCGAAACAACCACCGCCAGCGATGGCCTTGCTGGCCCGCCGCAAACGCAAAGGATCAAGCGGTTTAATCAACCAGCCATCAGCTCCACTGCGACGCGCCATGTGAATATCAGCAGCGCGATCGAGCAACATCAAAATCGCCACATGAGGCAAAGTGCCGCCGCTCTCATCAAGACGTAGATCCATAGTCACTGCCACGCCACCCATGGTGCCGCTCTGTAGATCGAGAATCACCAAGTCGGGAGTACGGGCCTTGACGACACCCACGACAGACCGTCCGTCGCGACAATGGGTGAAAGTTGTTTCAGGACCGCCGAGGGCAGCGACGACATCGTCGACCAACCAGTCAGCATCAGTAGCCAGGATCACATGCACGATTCAAACGCTACCTCGTGGTCGTGGTCGCCACGAGATCGCGTCCCAGTTCGGCTATCGCCTCGAGGTCATGGACATCCTCGGCTCGTTGATATAGGCGCACAACGACGGCACCCGAGGAGCTTTCGAGAAGGGGTTTGAGGGCATTTTCTTGAGCTTCGGCGAGGCTTCGCAGGTGGGCCAAGTTGCGATACAGAACCGCCACCGCTGAGTCACCGGTTTTGTCGGCCTTTCGGGCCGCGGTCAGAGATGCGGCTGAGGATCCTTTGCCGAATGGGGGCTGCAATCGATTGAGAATGACTCCCGTGATATTGATATTCGCCTCGGCCAACTGCTCGGTGAAATAGATGGCCTCTTGGATGGTGTCGTTATGAGCACAAGCCACGACGATGTATTTACTGCTTGAAGATTTCAGTAATTCTTGGACGGCGACACAACGCTGACGAAAGCCCTCTTCAATTCCTTCAAAGGCCTGAAAGAAATTGACTGCATCAGCGAGGACATCGGCACCAATGACCCGACCGATTGTTTTTAAGATTGGTTGGGCAGCGAAGTTAAGCAAGCGCAATCCACCGCGCGCGGGCATGACAAGCCAGCGATACACACGGTGATCAAGAAAGTTCATCAACTTTTGTGGGGCATCCAAAAAATCAAGAGCCTCACGTGAAGGTGGCGTATCAACGACCACGAGATCGAAACGTTCATCGTTAGACAATTCATACAACTTTTCGGCTGCCATATATTCTTGGCTCCCCGACAGGCGACTGGCGATATTGCTGTAAAAAGGATTTTGCAGAATTGCTTGCTGTTGCTCAAGATCGCGTGACTCGCGACGAATCACATCGTCAAAAGTTGCCCGAGCGTCCAACATCATTGCCCACAGTTCGCCCGAGCATGCAAGATCAACACGACTTGGGTCGTTACTTAAACCGTCGAGACCAAGAGCATCGGCTAAACGCTTAGCGGGGTCAATAGTGATCAACACAACGCGCCGACCAGTATGCGCAGCCTGAACAGCAAGGGCGGCAGCAGTGGTGGTTTTGCCAACACCACCCGAGCCACAGCAGACGATGATTCGTGAGGTCGTGATGATGTCACTGAAACTTTGAATCTTCTTTGGACTCATGCTGGTTCACCGACGGCTTTGCGCATGATGTCGGCCAAGACCACCACATCGTGTGCCTGAAGTGAGGCGGTGGCGATGTGGGGAAGTGCAAAAGAACCAACAACCATGCGTTCGTGGACTCTGTCGATTGCCTGGAGGTGCAAAGCAGAGCGTGTGGCGCGATATCTCATTGCATCACCAAGAACACCGTCGGGAATTTCACCGTTTGCCACCAGCGAAGAAACTTCAGAAGAAATATCAACTCCATTGACGATCACGGGTGCGAAAGCCACACCAACTGACTGCGTAAGTTTTTCAGTGGTCTCAATGAGTTCATTGACGGGCGTGGTCTCCGGAGTTGTCACCATCACGACGCGACATTTCTTTGGGTCCTGCAACATTGAGCGAACTTCGATGGCTTGGGAACGCAGTGGTCCACCAGAGATTGTTTCAGCCATGGCCGCAGGAGCCTGTAAAAATGAGATGGCGTGACCGGCGGCTGGACCATCCACAATGATGAGATCGTGGTCGCCATCTGGTCCGGTGAGACCGACCAGATGTTTAAGTTTGCCTAAGACCAAGAGGTCGTCAATTCCGGGAGCAGCGCTCGCCACGACTCCGACGACTCCACTTGACACCAAGCGTTTCGCTAAAAGAGCAAGACCTTGGGTTGCTAAGTAATCCTGCAGAGCTTCGCTGGCGGTGACAGTGCGCATCTGGATTGAGCCAGTTTTTCTGGCGCCGAGATGAGTCTGGATCATGGTCCCGTCGTAATCCGCCCCATCCGAGGGGGATCCACCCAGCAATTCGGCCAAGCCTGGGCGAGAGTCAAGGGTCACAACGAGTACCCGAAGTCCGGCGTCGGCTGAGGCTCGCGCTATCACAGCAGTTACGGTTGTCTTGCCGACACCACCCTTGCCGGCCACCACGAGCAACCGCGACATGGTGAACATGTGATCTATTTTCTTATTCATCGGAGGCACTCGTGCGCAGACTAGCCATCGTCTTCATTGCAGTCGGCTTCGTGCTCGGTTTTGTTGATGTGGCACATGCTTCATCGGGCAGTGAACCACCCCAAGAGCCAGCAGTTTTGATGAGTACAAACCCCACGGCACAAAGTCTTGCACCCGTTGATGTCTTCCAGGTTTCAGGACTCATTGACAACATCGTCGTTGACGCTATTGAGCAGGCAATCACCGACGCTGAGAGCAATGGCGCCCAGGCTTTGGTCCTGCAGATTAACTCCAAGGCGTCCCTCGTGGGCCGTGACAAAATGCGCGATTTGTATCTGCGTATCGAAAACGCAAGCGTGCCGATAGCAATTTGGGTTGGTCCGTCTGGATCGAAAGCCACTGGTTTAGGTGTGCAACTTTTGTCGGCAGCTGATGTGACGGGGATGGCCCCTGGAACCAAGATCGGAAAATCAGGTACGGCGTTGGTTGACGGCGTGGAATTTGGCGAGGCCACCGAAATTTTGCGAACGCAGACTTTGGGATTCCAAGACGCCCGCCGCGCAGGAGCACTCAAACTCGAGATCAGCGATGAAGGTGCGCCAACCATTCGCAATATGGTCTACGCCCTTGACGGTTTGCAAATTGATGGAGTCGAACTC
>WLTJ01000241.1 GCA_009705435.1 Actinomycetota bacterium
CTCTTGGAAGGCGTCAAGCCACGCCAGTTCTTAGCCGCCTATATGCGTGCCATGGCACCTAAATTGGCACCAAAGGTCGACCTCTTCCACGTGGGCGTCATCAAAGCCAACGTCTCAGATGCACTTGCTGAACTTGTGGACGAATTGCCGCGGATCGGGCGCATTAGTTTTCGTCACTTGACCGCCGATCTCGTCGATCGCATTGAAGTGATCGTGCGCTTCCTGGCTTTACTCGAACTTTTCAAGCAAGGTTTTGTGGAGTTGCAGCAAAATGAAAAGTTTGGCGATATTGAGATCGTTTGGTTGGGTGACAGCGAATCAGCCATGGTTGGTTCAATGACTATTGATGATTATGAAGGTTGATGTTCAGGTGAAAATGAAGCAGCGCACTCATGAGTGCGACCTAATGAAGAATGTGAAGAGATAATGAGCGAAGAAGTAACAGTTGACACTGAAGTTGCCACACCCATTGATGCCGAACTCGTGCGCGCCCTTGAGGCAATTATTTTAGTTGCCACCGATCCTGTGCCCGTTGATCTTCTGGCGCAGATTCTTGGACATCCAGAAGCAGTCGTGGAAACTCTCTGTGCTTCGTTGGCTGCGGCTTACGAAGAAGCAGGTCATGGTTTTCAACTCGTTCGAGTTGCAGGTGGCTTTCGTTATCAGTCCCATCCCGATGTGTCGGTCTACGTGGAACGCTTCATCCTTGACGGTCAAAAAGCACGACTCTCTGGTGCGGCTCTCGAAACATTGGCGATTGTGGCCTATAAGCAACCCATTTCGCGCGCTCAAATCGCTTCCATCCGTGGAGTTGATCCTGACGGCGTATTGCGCACACTGCAGGGCCGTGGATATATCGATCAAGTGGGTCGCGACCCTGGCCCAGGTCAAGCAGTGATGTGGGGAACGACGCCTTCATTCTTAGAGAAGTTGGGTATTAACTCGGTGAATGATTTGCCGCCGATTGTTGAATTCATTCCTGGTGCCGACATCGTTGAAGCCCTTGAAGTTGGTTTGCGAATCTCCAAAAATGATGATCTTGAAGTTTCAACTCCCGAGCCCGTATCAGTGCCTATTGAGGCAGAACATGACGAATCGGGAACCTGAGCGGCCGCTCTGGGAGCAACTGGCAGCGAAATCAAAACTTTTGCCGCAAGGTGATCGTTTGCAAAAAGTTATGGCTCGGCACGGTTTTGGATCTCGCCGAGTGTGCGAAGACATCATCGCTGAGGGTCGAGTTTCGGTGAACGATGTCGTCGCTGAATTGGGTCGTCGTATTGATATCACGACAGACACCATCAAAGTTGACGGTGTTGAAATCGGATTGCAACCAGGTTTGGTGTACTACCTGCTGAATAAGCCTGTAGGTGTCGTGACGACTGCGTCTGATCCACAGGGACGACCAATTGTGATTGACCTTGTGCCCAGCGAACCGCGTGTTTTTTCAATCGGTCGCTTAGACGTTGAAACAGAAGGTTTGTTATTGCTGACAAATGATGGACAGTTAGCCAACCACATTGCGCACCCGAGTCACGGCGTGGAAAAGGAATATCTGGCAGAGGTCGCTGGCGGCGAAGTGTCGGGAGGTGCAATACGACGTTTGCGCGATGGCGTCGAACTGGAAGATGGAGTCACTGCTCCAGCCAAAGTCACTCAGCCGACCCCAGGGATCTTGCGTATCGTCATTCACGAGGGTCGTAACCGCCAGGTGCGGCGCATGTGTGAAGCTGTTGGACATCCTGTGACGCGTTTGGTACGGACGCGCATTGGACCGTTGAGTGACAGGCGTTTACAGCCTGGGCAATGGCGCGAACTGACATTGCCGGAACTGCGTTTGCTAACTGAGGCAGTCGCCCTTGTCGTGCAAAGATACGATCAAGAGCAATGAGTAGCACAGCAACAACAACGAACCGACGAGCCACAGTCGTTGGACTGGGATTGATCGGTGGATCAATTTGTGTCGCCCTGCGCGAACGCGGTTGGCTGGTCTCAGGCGATGATCAAGATGCCCAACGCGTCACCGAGGCACTCGAGCGAGGCTTGATTTCCGCTGCCGGTATTGACGCAGAGTCGCAGGTGACTTTTGTTGCGGTACCCGTGACCGCAATTTCGCTACAAGTCCAACGAGCTCTTGACGCAACTAGCGGCATCGTGACTGATGTCGGCAGCGTTAAGGCTGTGGTGACGCGAACGATTACTGACCCACGATTCATCGGTGGTCACCCGATGGCCGGCAGCGAACTTGAAGGACTTGATGGAGCCGACGGTGAACTGTTTACAGGGGCTGTGTGGGTCCTCACACCGACTCCCACGACCTCAGATGCAGCATTCGCCACGGTGGCAAATATCGTCAATGATCTTGGCGCAGAAGTTGTTGGTCTTGACCCTGTGCGCCACGATGAGTTGGTTGCCATTGTGAGCCATGTGCCGCACCTCACGGCCGCGACTTTGATGGGGGTGGCTGGGTCGCGCGCCACAGAACATGCAGCATTATTGCGTTTGGCAGCCGGTGGTTTTCGTGATATGACGCGCATCGCCTCAGGGCATCCAGCGATTTGGCTGGATATTTGCGCGGAGAATCGTCCCGCCATCATCAGCACTTTGAGTGCTTTGATTGATGGTCTGAGCGATATGAGAACAGCAGTTGACACTGGTGATCGGGCCACGATTCTGCAACGACTCACGGCAGCACGCGAATCACGCGCCAACTTGCCGAGTCGAATTAAGGCATTGGCTGATCTTTCAGAGGTGCGCATTCCGATACCTGACCGGCCAGGTGCCGCCGCTGAGGTGTTCACCTTGGCTGCTGAATTAGGTGTCAACATTCCCAACTTTGAAGTGGTGCACTCGGTTGAAGGAGATCGCGGTATTGCAGTTGTTTTGGTGGAGACGACAAGTGTGGAGTTGTTCCGTGGCGGACTGATGGCGCGTGGTTTCAAACCCTCAGTACAGCGTTTGGATTGACATTCAATGAGCAAACCAATGCTTCTTGAAACGGCACACGGACCACTCTTGGCAGTTGTCTCTGTGCCTGGATCAAAGAGCATTGCTAATCGTGCACTGGTGTGTGCGGCACTGGCTGATGGGCTGAGCACATTGCGCGCTGTTCCGTCGGGAGATGACACATCAGCGATGGTTGATTGTTTGCGAACTTTGGGAGTGCGGATTCAACACGACGGCACTACTGCTGATGTCACAGGAGTTGCCGGACAACCTATTGGTGGCGGCGTGTTGAACGCTCGTCTGGCAGGGACAACCTCGCGCTTTATGACGGCACTGGCATCTTTGTCCACAGTGCCTTCGCTGATCACAGGCGATGAAGCACTGTGTCGTCGACCCATGGCGGCGCTACATGACGCGCTCACGTCATTGGGGGCCATCGTGCGCCCAGAGTCAGTGACGGGGCATCTTCCTGTTTGGGTGAGCGGTTCAGACCTCGCAG